>JANXOO010001550.1 GCA_025353525.1 Schlesneria sp.
AAAAGGCGTTTTCCGTCGCGCATCGGAATCCGGTATTCAAATTTTGTATAGCTCGCCTTGATTTGCTCGACGCCCTGAGCGTTCGCCGGAATGCTTGAAGATATTCCGATGGCGATTGCCATCAGGATGGGCATGACATCGTGAATCAAAACCGGACGTTTGAAGGATTTCATGTGCAAATCTTTGCAATTATGGAGTTCACAGATTGTTCGGTTCGTTCAGCCAATCATCGAGATCAGCCGGGGATTTCAAACGTTGCTGAAGCTGTTCGATACCCCGATCCCAGTCGTTTTTCTTTTCGCCAGATCGCTCGGAAACTTCGGCACCCAGCTTCTCAGGACTGACATCCTCGAATTCTTTCTTCCAGAATTCAAGATCGTCGGCCTGACCTGATTCGGGCGCTTTCAAAGAACCCGAAGTCTGAATATTTCGCCGAAGTGATCCGAGCCCCTTGAGGAACTGATCACTGTCGAGCCCGATTCCCCGACGATGACGGATGGCGGTTTGCAGGCGGTGATCGCTTGAGACAACCGTGAGTTGACGAGCGGCAGAATGCTGTTTTATCAGTAACTCAATCACTTCGTCCGCTTCGTGACCGGGTTCGGCGAACATGACGACCATTTCATCGTGTCGGAACCGTTTCGAAAGGTTCAAAGGGGCGTCGATGGCGTCAAAAACGACGGTGCATCGTCGACGCTCTTCAATTGTCATTCGCCGGGCGAGCATCGACAGGAGTTTGTGCCGTTGTTGAGCAAGGTCGCCCGGTCCATACTTGTCGCGCGCCAACCCCGCCTCGTGCAAGAGATTGTAGCCATCGATGATGAGAAACGGCACACTCATGTCGATCGAACATTCCTGTCAATCGGACGCACCATTCACCCAGTCCAACATCACGATTATTCGTCGGTGACGCAGCCTTCCGAAGCACTCTTCACATTTTTGATGTATTTGTAAAGCGTTCCGCGGGTCGACTTGAGCGCTGGCGCTTTCCACGATGCGCGTCGTTTTGACAGTTCTGTGTCTGAAATCCCCAGATCAATGCGATTGGTCTTG
>JANXOO010000083.1 GCA_025353525.1 Schlesneria sp.
GCGGGATGGGCTTTTTCAGTAATACCTGCCTGTGTTCGTCTGCTCGTTTGTCGTCACCGTTTTTGTCGTATGCCTTGGCGAGAAACTCGTGCAAAGTGAATAAGGTCGGATTCAGTTCCAGTCCTCGTTCGGCAGACCGGATCGCCTCGTCGCGGTCCCCGAGGTACATCATTGTACCCGCCAGTCGACCGTGAAACGATCCGTGCCAGGGGTTCAGTTTGAGGAATCGTTTCAGGTATTTCTCGGCTGGCACAAGTTGAAAGTTGTTGTGATAGATCGTGGCGAGTATTTCGACGGTTGATTCGTGGTTGGGATTCAGTTCGAGCACGCGCAGCCAGGATCGTTCGGCATCTTTCATCCGGTTTTGAAGCTGAAACCCGTTTCCCAATTGAACAAAAAACTCCGGATCGCTTTGATATCGTTCGGCAAGCGGCATTAGCATTTGGATTGCAGCCTCTGCACGTTCAGGACGAATTGGCGGTCCTGTCGCATCTTCTATCATTTTGAAGGCGCGGGCGCGGATCAGTTCCGATTCAGGGATCGAAGCTGAAGCACCCTGAAAAACAACAGACTCACCCTTTCCCGGTTCGTCGGCATCGTCCAGTGGCAATCGCATTATACGGTGGTCGGCGATCGACCGATGCAATACGTTTTCGGAGGGGACGGACGGCATGTGGCACGTCGTGCAATTGTCGAATGCTGGTGCTGAATTTCGTTGGGAACCAGGCAATGAACAACCCCGATCGATATGGCAAGTCAAACACCGCTGGCGAAAGTATTCGTGTTTCTCGGTCGCGGCAGGGATTGAGTGTGGATCGTGACACGAAATGCACCCCAGACGACCATCGCTTTTGATGTAGCAAGTGCTGCTGACCATGTGTTCGACCTGACTCGCCGCTCGCCCGGATCGAGTGACCCCGGTTCCGCTCGATTTGACGAGGATCACCCAGTTGTCTTCAAGTCGCTCTCCCGGATGAAAATCGTGAGGCGTCCGGGTCGACCTGAGGATTCGGCTTTCGCCGTGCAGGTGGCATTGGGCACACACAGCGTCGCGACGTTGGGAGTCCAGTTTGCCGGGATTAACGATCGGATCTGTGATGTCAACGGTTGATTGGCGAGCGGCAATATGATTTCGCCCCGGACCATGACATCGCTCGCAACCGATGGACTCTTCCAGAAAAGGAGGAGATCCGAACCGGTTCGGCTGGTCGCGGATGAAATTCGGCACTCCGCAATGGCAGGTCAGGCAACCCCCGGTGATTCGTCGCTCAAATCGACGGTGACCTTCAGGCAGATAGTCGGGAGATAATCCCCATTCATTTCGGTCGGAATACCATGAGATGCTCGATTTGAACATCAGGCCCTCGCGATCGATGACATATCCCCGACCTTTCTTTCCTGATCCCAGTGTGTACGAGACCGGAACTGACTGGTCATAGATGGTCCCGCCGTCCGAATCGACCATCGACTCGTGATGCAGAACTTCTTCCGCGTTTTTTTCGACGCGATAGTGACGATTTCCGGGCGGAAAGAACCCGGTTTTTTGCGTGTAATCCTCGATTGGGGATGCGTCTGCAATTTTAGAGAACGAATTTGCCATCGGGTGCGATCTGTATTTTTGCCAGATCTCGGGGTGACAATCGCGACACGCCATGCTGCCCACGTAGTCGACGTTTAAAGCGTCAGACACGCCAGTCGGACGAATCGTTTCGGCGGGGTTCGTCGACAAATTTGCTTTTCCATGCACCTCTGTGATCGACGAATCATCATGCAGAACGTCGCTTCCCCGGTTCCATTTCCAGGCAACGATCGAGATGACACTGACCAGCAGGCCCGCGACAAAAATGACTTTGCGCCGGTCTACGACCGTCAGAAATCCGGCACTTGCCATGAAACCACCAGACTCTTACTCGAGCTCAAGTCACATATCCGGTTCGCTACGCGGTCAGGAAATATATTGCATTCCGAACTCTGCAGATCCTGCTGGAACATTCGCCGCATTTGATAATACCTGGTGCGAACGCAATTGACACTCTTGCCAATCGACGACTTTTATCGGATTATCGTACTATGTGCCACTTGACCACACGGGTGGGGGACTGGTTCCAGAGACAAGTCGCTTATTTCGGG
>JANXOO010000088.1 GCA_025353525.1 Schlesneria sp.
TTTTCGTCGGCCAGGGCCTTATCGTGAGCACCTTGCCTCAAATAGACTTCGTACCGGTGCTGATAGTATTTGGGATTGAGCGGATCGAGCATCATTGCGTGAGTGAAATCGATAACGGCGTTCCGGAAATCGCCCGCGCGAGCTCGCAACAATCCCCGATTGTTGAACGCGTTCACGTACTTGTCGTCCAGTTGAATGGCGAGGTTAAAGTCGTCGAGGGCCCGTTCGATCTGTCCCGCTTCGATTTCGGCAAATCCGCGATTGTTGTACGCGTCAACGTAACCCTTATCGATTGCAATGGCCCGATCAAATTCCGGAACTGCTTCGGCATACTTCTGCTGAGCGATCAGCAACAGTCCGCGATTGTTAAAGGCGTTCTTGAATGTCGGCGATAATTCCGTCGCTTTGTCAAAATCGCTTCCAGCCGCGTCGAACTGTCCCAACCCGAGTCTGACGAATCCGCGATTATTATACAGTTTGGCATCGCGTCCGTTGATCGCGATCGCATGGTCGAGATCAGACAATGCGGCTTCGTTACGACCGTCGCGCTGAAGTGCCGTCGCCCGCAGCCCATAGAGGTTTTCATCACGAGGACTGCGGTCGATCAGCGCCGTCAGTCGCTCGATGGCTGCCGTGACATCACCGCGTTCAAAGAGTGTCGCCACTTCCGGCGGAATCGCGACTTCTGTCGATGCCGAATTCGTTGAGGTCGACGGTGCCTGACCTGCACCGCCGCAACCGATCAACAACCCCAACAACATCACCCATGCCATCCGTTGCATTCTGGCGTCTCCCGGACACAGACCCCTGACACTACCGACACTTCCAGTGTCGATCAACGGGCTTTTAATCAGGATTCCCGAATCGGTCAATCCCGAATTCGTCCGTAACTTGTCTGCAAGAAAGGTCTTGCAGTGAGTTATGCGGGGTCGGAGACCCTCGGACAGCGGGTGTGGCCAACCTCAGCCGTTTTGAGTTTGCATCAATCGCAGGAGAGAGGACGACCCGGCAAGATGGCCTCTCGCGCAGCGGAATCGACGAGAATCGGGTCGCGACGAATCGCTTCTGAAAGCACCGCTTCCGCGTTCGTTCGAAGTCCCGACAAATTCGAAATCCGCCCGCTGGAAACAAAACTTCGAAATTATCCGGTAGGTTTGCTTCTTGGTTCCCGTACTGATTCTGTTGGCATTCATCACGAACCGGGGGGAGACAATCGTGGTTTCGCCCCAGTTCATGTTTCACAAATTGCGAATGAGGAGATCCGGATCATGTTAAGTTTTGAAAACACGAAAATATCCCGGCGAACACTACTACGGGGCATCGGAGCATCGTTGGCGTTGCCATTTATGACAGCGACAGCCAGCCGAGGCGTATGTCAACTCGATCCCGATGATCGAGAGTACGTGTTCAACGTGTTTGAGATCGAGCATGAAAAGATCGAAGTCCTCGTGGCCAAAACGGGATTCGATCGGTACGTTGCAGGCAAAGAGTACTGGAGTGCCCATCAAAACGCGTTGCACAGGTTTGCCATCGCGACTCCTGGAACAATGATGACGATCCTCGGCACATCGCATAATTGGCCAGGCCCCAGGAATTTCAAACCCACGTTTCGCATGCAGGACGCAGTCACTTGGGGCACTTCCACCGCCCCCGCAGGAAACAGTTGGGTCTATCGCGACGTGCGAACAAATACGTTCGTTTGTATCGAGTTCAACATCACCAGGATGGGCGGACGCTACCACGTCACTTCGATGAAATGGCACCTTGCAGCACAGCAAGCACCGTTGGCTGGAACGTATGTATTTGCCTACGGTCCGAAGTACACGTTGTCGTATACGATGGCCCCAACTCTGCCCACTGGCTACTCGTGGTACGGCGTCACCGTCAATCCCGGCTCGTAGCAGGATTTCGTCGCCAACCTCTAATTCCCGAGGGAACTCCAATGGACAAAAATGACCGCGACTTTCGACTTAACAAACGCATCTTTTTGAATGTGGCGGCTATTTATCTTCCGACCTTCACTCGGACAGATGATGGGGGCAATTTCGAGGCGGCCAGGACCCTGTTGGATAAGCACAACATTGGCCTGACAGTCTGGCCTGCCGGCGGCGGCAAGCAATCGATCAACAGCCTTCAAGGCAGCCGGTACGAAGAACCAGTCAAAAATGACAAGGACTCCTACCAGCAGTTAGTGAAGGATGTCGACAACTGGATCAGGAATCGTGCTACCGGCTACCCGTTCCTGGTTCCCGTCATCTTCTGTCAATATAGGGCATCAGGGGCTGCGATCACCCCGTTTGAAAGCAAGCTCGGTGCAGCGTCTCCCGCCTGCCTGATTTCCATGTCAGGACTGAACATGAACGACAAGATGACCGTATTGCACGAAATGGGCCATGCTGCCTTGTATCCTGATGCGTCACATAACAACGATGAGGAAGTGTCGGGGAACCTGATGCAGGAGTCCGATGGAAGGACGTTTCTCCTGCGATCTCAAGTTGAGGCGTTCTCGACGGCTTTTTTTGCAAGAATCGTTGCTGCGGAGTAGGAATTGGATGGCCGGCATCCAGGTGTCAATGCCTCAAACGCGGCACACGGGTTCAGAACAAAAGAACAACAAGGGGGACGCGGTAAGTGTGTGTCCCCATTTAACTCAACGGCTCATTGATCCGGGTGAGGTTGTTTCCGGTATCCGTTTCGTTTCTGTCGTTAAGGCGACTGGCCGGAAATGAAATACCCGTCGCTGAAAAATGGGGACAGGCACGAGGAAGACCCCCGGCGCGCCGGCTTCCCGTTTTTCAGCCGGTCGATTTCCCACTGCCGGTCGCCTAAGCCGGATAAATCGGGGGACAGCTTGCGGCCATTTCTGCGTTCAGTTCGATGTAGTCACGCCATTGTTTCGGAACGTCATCGTCTGCGAAAATTGCGTTCACGGGACATTCGGCCGTGCAGAGGCAGCAGTCGATGCAACTGTCCGGGTCGATGAACAGCATTTCGGCTCCTTCCCGGAAACAATCGCAGGGACAGACGGTCACGCACAGCTTGTGCTTGCAGCCGATACACGGTTCGGTGACGATGTGAGGCATTCCGGATCTCCTGAAAAACGGGCACTTCATTTTCGACTCAAACGGAGATGCCGATTTCAGAGTTTCCCCGGACATGAATTTTTAAGTATTTTTGATTTTTCCTCGAAACCGGACGTTTCACGGCAATTCAGGAAGCGAAAGACCGATGACCGGATCGACTCGCGAGCTATTGGCGAAGTACCGCACGGGGTCCGAGGAGGCGGCAGAGCAGATTTTTTCGCGGTACCTCCACCGATTGACCTCGCTCGCGCGGTTGCGTCTTTCGGAGAAGATTGCCCGGCGGATCGATCCGGAAGATGTCGTCCTATCGGCCTATCGCAGTTTTTTTGTCGCCGCACGTAACGGACGATTCGTTCTGGATCGTGACGGCGATCTTTGGCGACTGCTGGTTTCGATTACTCTGCACAAACTTCACAGGCAGGTTGCCGCTCATTAGACGCAGAAGCGTTCGATGTCGAGTGAAGAGTCGCGGGAATCGATCGAATTCGTTCCGTCTCGTGATCCGACGCCTGACGAAGTACTGGCCGCCAGTGAAGAACTGGAAGCGATCCTGGAAGATCTGCCACCTTTGGCGAGGCGCGTTGTCGAGCTGCGCCTGCAAGGAGAAGGAACAGAGTCGATCGCGGTCGAGATCGCGCGGTCAGAACGGACCGTAAGACGACAGTTGGATCTTGCCAAAGCGGCATTTCGGCGACGATGGATGCTCCATTCGACCGGCGATGGGGAGCAATTCGATCCATTCGCACGTCTCAAATCGGGCATCGTCGAACGAATGATTTCGGACGACGCAGATCCCGGGCTTCGTGATGCGATTGAATCAAAGAGGTCCGCCGATGGCGCAGCCGCGTCGGGTGACTCATCAGCCCGGCTGTCGTACCGCAGGTATTTGCTTGAGCGATTCATCGGATCGGGCGGAAGTGGTAAAGTTTATCGGGGCCGCGATCTCGAAACGGGCCGAATGGTTGCCGTCAAGTTTTTGCGCAAGTCATTCCAGCGTCGACCGGAGGCCATTCGACGATTTTCGCGAGAGGCAGAGACTGTGTCGCGGCTGAGTCACTGCGGGATCGTTCGCCTGTACGGGTTAGGCCAAACTCCGCGTGGAGGATACTTCCTGGTCATGGACTGGTTCCCCGCTGGAGATTTGAACCGACGAATGCAGCAAGGTCCGATTTCTGTCCGCGATGCCATTCATCGGGTGTGCGAAACGGCATTGGCGGTTCAGTACGCCCATGAACAGGGAGTCGTGCATTGCGATCTGAAGCCGGCAAATGTGTTGCTGGATGAAACGGGTCGGGCAGTCGTCACCGATTTTGGACTCGCACGTACTGCCGGTGCGGACCACGATCCCGAGGACTCAATCGAAGGGACTGCTGGCTATATGGCATTGGAACAGGCTGTTCCCGGCTTCGGCGAGATTGGAACGTGGACCGATGTTTACGGTCTGGGAGCCGTCCTGTATGCGTTACTCGCCGGAAATGCGCCGTATACCGGGAAGCGTCCGAGCGATGTTTTAAGCCAACTGATCGCCAACCGTCCGATTCCGGAACTGACGACTCTTCGGCGTGGTATACCACGAGAACTCGAAGAACTTTGCCTGCAATGTCTCAGCCGCAACCCCGCGCAGCGCCCTGGTACTGCGAGTGACGTGGTTGCACGACTTCAGGCATGTCCGGCTGGCACCGACTTCGAAGTCACTGATGACGATGTCACGCCCGTACAAACCGAATCAGGAAACATTCCGTGAAGCTGATTTCCCTTACGCCGTGCATGGATGTTGGACTGTGGGCTGAACTGCGCGCATCCGGTATCCCGAAGGAACTCGCGACAGGCCGGTTCTGGCATGATCCGAATGGCGACTTCAGAATTTTGCGCATCAAGGGTTGCTATGTGGCGTCTGATGGAACCTGTCCCGTATGATGATTTCGTCGGGCCTGGACTCGTTTGTCGATGTCGTTGTGATGGAGCATGGAGCTATCAATGATTTGCATTTCTGTGACCCCTGAATCGAGACAACTCGCTAAAGTTGATATCTACAATGCGGCCAATCAGTGCGATCTGGTTGAAGTATGCCTGGACCGCCTTGCAAAAGAGCCCGATGTCAAAGATATGATTTCGGGCTGCAAAAAACCGGTCCTGATTTCCTGTCGACCCCCTCAGGAAGGTGGCAAGTTTGACGGGACTGAAGACGAACGCATGCAATTGCTGCGACAGGCAATCCTCGCCGGGCCCGATTACATTGAACTCGACCCGGCCTCGGCGATGAAGATACCCCGGTTCGGCAAGACTCAACGCGTCGTCAGTTTTGCCAGTTTGACTCGACCCCTGAACGACGTCGAAGAGGCATTTGACGAGGCGACTCGATGCAAGGCGGACATTGTCAAATTCACCTGGCCGACTGAGATTCTTGAATCCGCCTGGCCGCTGCTTGCGGTTGTCAGCCAAAAGCGTTTGCTTCCGGTTGTGGGGCTGGGACTTGGTCGTTGCGGGTTGACGTTTTCCTTGCTCGGTCGCAAATACGGTTCGCCGTGGATCTATGCGGCGCTTGAAAAGGGGATGGAGGCGTTTCCGGGTCAGCCGACAGTCGGCGAACTCGACGACATCTATCGCTGGCGGCAGGTCGATTCGAAAACCCGGTTCATCGGTGTCGCAGGCGAAGGGATTGAAGAAGTTGCCATCTCGAAAGTCATGAATGCGGCATTCGACCTGTCCGGGATGAACACGCGCTGTTTGCCGCTCGACTTCAAGTCGCTCGATCGAATTCCGAAAATGCTCGATGTCCTCAAGGTTCCTGCGATCATTTCGACTCCACAAGCAGGCCGCCGTGTGATGGGTCTGGCCGCGACTGGCGACGACGTCACCAAGGTGGCTCAATTCTCGGATGTTGTGATCAAATCGGGCGATGGCTGGCAGGCACATAACCTCGTCTGGAAATCCGCGATCAGGTCACTTGAAGCCAGGCTGGGGAAACAATCATCCGAGGACCGGCCGCTGGACAAACGGAACACGCTGATTATCGGCTCCGGTGGACTCGCCATTTCGCTGTCGCATGGCGTTCGTAAACGTCAGGGATTGGTCAGTATCTGTTCGGGCGACGATGTCGAAGCCCAAAAGATCGCGGCGGCGTGCGATATCAGGTACGTTCCATCCGCCCAACTCTACGATACGCTGTTCGATGTGGTCGTGCTGACGACCGGTTCGATGGACTTCGGCTCGAAAAAATCGCCGCTCAATCCGGCATTGTTGCGACCAAATATCTGTTTCATGGATCTCAGCGCCTTGCCAGGCGAATCGTCATTCACAAATGAAGCCCGTCAGCGAGGCTGCAAGATCGTCGAGCCGGCCGAGGTCTTCAGGGACTATATTGGTTCGCTGTTCAAGGCGCTGACGGGGCAGGATATCCCGCCTGATGCGATCACTCAGGGGCTCGGGTAACGATTCCATCGGAGTGTTATCCAGGCGGAAGACCCCCGGTGCGCCTGGGTCCCCGTTTTTTGTCAGGGAAAAGTTCCACGGCCGGTCGCCTTATTCGACCGAGGTCAATTCCCGTTCCCGCGCCAGCCTCAATTGTCCGCAGGCCGCATCGATGTCGGCTCCTTTGCGTTTTCTGACCGTGGCGGGGATGCCGAATGATTCGAGAACCTGAACGAATTCGTCGGTACGAGGAGCGGTCGGTGCGACGAACTCCAGTTCAGTGACGCCGTTCATCGGGATGAGATTGACATGAGCGACGCGGGATTGAAGTCGCTTCGCCAATTGTCGCGCATGAACCGGTTCGTCGTTCACTCCTGACAACAGGACATATTCATACGTAATTCGGCGACCGGTGATCGCAAAGTAGTCGTCGGTTGCTTCGAGAATGCTATCAATGCCGATCTTGTCATTGACGGGGACCAGCCTGGTTCTCAATTCGTCGTTCGGTGCATGCAGTGAAACAGCGAGGTTATATTGCTTGCCAAGCCGGGCGAGTTCACGGATTTTTTCGGGCAGGCCGACGGTCGAAATCGTGATGCGACGGGCGCCCAGTCCGAGTCCGCCCTTCTCGTTTAATGTGTCGAGTGCGGGTATCAGCGATTTGAGGTTGGCGAGTGGTTCACCAATTCCCATCACCACCAGATTTGTGATCTGTTCACCTTTGGCGAGCAATCGATCCAGTCGCAACACCTGTTCGAGAATTTCGCCGGTCGTCAGATTGCGCTTCAGCCCCATCAGGCCACTTGCGCAAAATACGCAGCCCATCGCGCAGCCAACCTGAGTCGAAATACAAACGGTCCGCCGGTCAGTCTCGCGCATCAGGACACATTCGATGAATTGTCCGTCGTGCAGTTCCAGCAACAGTTTTTCCGTGCGATCGCTGGCAACCTGATGCCTGACCGATCGAGCAGGAAAGAGCGAGAATTCGTTCGCCAAAGCCG
>JANXOO010001258.1 GCA_025353525.1 Schlesneria sp.
GAGACACTGCCGCCCGGCCAGTACCTCGTCGATGGTGAAATCGGCCAGGTGAAGCATGCGGGTGTGCTCCGCAAGGTCTACGGACCAGGCCGTTATCGAGTCAACCCGTACGGGTACGATTTCAAAGTTGTCAAAAAGTCGGCGACCGTTATCGATCATCGCGGAAAGCATTTCGGCTGGGTCGAAATTCCAACCGGTTACGTCGGTGTCGTCACGAATCTGACCGACAACCAATCGACGGGGGCGGTCGTCGGCATTCAGGAAAACATCCTGCAGCCGGGAATCTACCTCATCAACCCTCGCGAACAGCAGATTGACATCATTCTGGTCGGCTATTATGAAAAGACAATTACGACGAACCTGATGACCGACGCATCGGGCCGACTGCTGCTCGACGAGAGTGGCGAACCTCAGGTCGCCCGCGACAACAGCGGCATTTCGTTTTCGTCCTCAGACGGTTTCAACATGCACATCGACTTTACAGCGATCTGGGGGATCATGCCCGATCAGGCGGCATACGCGATCAAGAATTTCGGGAATCTGGAAGCGGTCGAATCCAAGATCGTCACACCACAAATTGAAAGCATCGTCCGCAATCAGGGGTCACACTTCGGTGCCCCGCAACTGATGGCTGGCGATTCCCGTGAAGATTTCCAAAAACAGATTTCGACGACGTTTACCGACGCACTCAAGGAAAAGAACCTGTCGTTGCTCAGCGGACTGGTGCGATACATCTACGTGCCGAACAAGGTGCGCGTCCCGATCCAGTTGGCGAACCTGGCCAACGAGTTGAAGCTGACGAGCGAGCAGAGGGAGCTGACGGCAAAGACCGAAGGGATACTGCGCGAATCCGAGAAGAACGTGGACCTCGCTGCGGCGACTGTCAAAGTCGAAACCGAACGCAAGTTGGCAAAGCTGAAAGCAGACGCGATGAAAACGGCAGCCGAGACCGCTGCCGAAACGGAAAAGAGTTTGGCCGAGGTCGATCGCAAAACGGCAGAACTCGATCGCCAGGCAACAATTGCGATGGGAGAAGCGACAGCAGGGGCTCAGAAACTGATGGAAGAAGCAAAAGCAGGCAAGTTCAAACTGGCCGTCGCCGCCTTCGGAAACGCCGCAGCCTACAGTCAGTGGACTTTTGCCAACGGGCTGCCAGACGATCTGAAAATCGAGATGCTTTACGCCGGACCGGGGACATTCTGGACCGACTTAAAGGGCTTTTCCGAAACGATGCTGGGACGGGACGCCCGGCAAGGAGAAAAGACCGATCTTAAGAAACTGCCGTCGGCCAAACAGGATTAGCGAGACTGGATTCAGGATCGGCGCATGAACAATTGTCGCAAGTTGCTGACATGCCAGTGGATTTCTCCAAGGCGAATCGTCGAAAGAGGAAGTGAACCACAGAGCGGCTGTGTTTCTTTTCAAGAGAAAAAGGGGTCGGAATCAGGAAATTGCG
>JANXOO010000125.1 GCA_025353525.1 Schlesneria sp.
ATGAAAACCTGGGGTTGACACGGAAAATTGTGGTATCCGAAAGAGGGTAAATCCGTTTCGGGTTTGCTGTGTTTCGCCGAGTATCCAATCCTTGCAACGACTGGCCTTTAACAGTGAGTCTCCGTAACAAATCTCGCCCGATCACTTTTTCATGTCAATTGCAAGTTTTCATCACCCTGGGCCAACCCCGCCACTCGTTCAGGACGTTTCCTTTCCGCGCGATAGCGACACGCTTGCGCCGATGGTCGCTGGGATCCGCCAGTCGAACTTCGCCTGGGATCCGTCGACCAGCATCGGGAGCAAGAAAAAAAACGACTGAACGGATCTGGGGAAGGAGCTTTGAACGAGCCCAGCGGAGGACGCTTCTCATCCACAGGCTGTACTCGAATTGTAAGTGTCAATACGCGAACGAAAGTATTGAATATTCTTCTGTAATTTCGAATGTCAGCTTTTTCTTCGCGACGGTGCCCGATTGAGCGTCGACAAGTATTCAATCATCTGTCGTCTTTTTCGGTGCGGTTAGGTCCAATCCCGATGTCGCGACGCTCGCTCAAATCCCCACCGTCATCGTGCAGATTCTCGCCCATCGAATAGATGAGCCAACCGTCGGCTGTCTTTTGCACTCGTAAGGGTGCGCCCGTAAACGGGTCCGCCATTGCGTCCGGGGGAAGGTCCAGTTTTGCCAGCATCGGCTCGGAATTGTCGCCATCGTCAGCTCGGCTATGCACGGCGTTCAGGATTCGCAGACAACGCATCCGCGCGCTGACACGGTCGTTCGCTACTCGACATTGCAACAGTGCGGGAAGCACCAACCGGGAAAGGACGCCGATTTGACCTTGTTGTTTGAGTTCCAGGCCTGCGGCAACCAGATCAGAGAAGGGCCGTGAGGCGAATTCGAAATGCTCGCTTATCAAGTCGAGATAATCGCACTCATCACCCGGAAACATCGCTCGACTCGGCCAAAGTTCAGTGCGATATGACCGAAAGCTCTCGATTCCGAGTACACGCTCGGTTTTCAAAGCATGCATATAAGCCTCTGTGCTGTCGCAAAGGGCCAATTCGGCATCAAGGGCATCGTGGGACGACTTCTGCAATGGACCCGAACGCAGCACGGCATTTACCGCACGAATTCCAATACTGCGGCACGCCAGAGAGACCATGAATCCGATGACCGCCGGTTCCCGGTTAAACAGGCGTGACAGACGAATCATGGTGAGACAGGTTTGCATTGCCTCTTCCCGATCTCCTTTCGCAACGAGCAGATGTACACGGGCGGCAAGCACCCTGCTAACTGCTCGCAACCTGCCTAACCGTTCGAGACTATTCGCGATGAACGCCTGAGGATCGACGGTGTAGTCCGGTTGAGGATCATATTCGTGACAGTCGGCAGCCTGTCGAAGTAACGGAATGACGCCTGGCGACGCCGACAATGCGGATTCAATTGCCTTCAGGTCGTTCTCACTCAGCTTCCCATCGACGAAGCCTTCGTTGGAATAGACCGCGTATAACTCTTTGGAAATGCTCTCAACGCCGGCTTGAGCGCGACGGAGGAAGACGGCCGCATTCTGTTCCGGGGGCACTGTGGCTTGAGCGAGTTGCGGAAAGGAAACGGGATCACCGGCCGTTCGAATTGCTTCGAGTTTCTTTTCAAGCAATCTTCCGCGGATGGAAATGAAAATCGCGTTGGTGATCAAAAGAATCGTGATCAATATTCCCAGCGCGATCAGGCTTCTTTTGACGTACTTCTTGAACTTTTTCACGAGGCAGAACCTTTCAATTGATTTCCGGATCGTTGATCAGTCGCTCCCAATCCGGGATTCGAGGCCCACGGCGCTGACGTGAATGCACTCTCCTGCGACAGAACGTATCCTATCATCCTCGCCCCGTTAGAGGCGTTCGCGCCCTGGGGGACAATTGCCGCGTCGTCAAGCGTGCCGTTCATGCGCACCAGACCAACCTGCCTGTGTCCCGGTTGTCCCGTTGTGTGTGCGAAGAAGAAAACCAGAGGATCGTAGACGACGCCGAACCATACTGACTGCGGCTTGTTGCCTTTCAGCGTCACGGCTTTGCGACGGCCGTCAACCAGAACATTTCAAACGCGACCCCCAGCCGTGCCGGAGTTCGAACGAATCGCTCGATTGCTTTCGGCTGACTTGCTTTCCCGACAAATCGGACAGGGCCGGAAAAACTTGCGCCGGATGATGACAGCGAAAGCTTCACTTCTGTGGCACCAGGCCCGGTCGACTCTGAAATTGCAGACGACGCAGTGATCCCTTCGGGAAGGCCAATGGCATGAATCGAAATGGGTCCGACCGTGTCCATTGGTGAACCTCGTCGCTGGACTTTGATCGTCACTTCAGCCGGCTTGTCGTGTGTGATGACGAACGAGTCCGCCGTGGTGGAAAGTTCAAAGTCCGGTTCGTCGGGTCGAACTGTCAGCAAATACCAGCAGCGGTCTCCCCCCTGCCGAATCTTGTCACTGACAGAAATCTGATAATCACCGTCAGTACTCGCCGCAAACGCGAATGCCGCGTCGCGCGACGCACCCGTATCGTCGGTGTCAGAGATCACTGAACCGCCTGGAGCCGCGACTTTTAGCGCTGGGTCGAGCGGCAAGTCGAGGCTGCGCGATTCTGCCGAGATCACGACATGTTGCCCTTTCAGCAAAGGAACGCGGAAGTCATCGACTTGTCGCCGGAACTTCAGGCATCCCGTCACGGATGACGAGACGGACAACGTCATCGCTGTCTTCAAATCGGTTGCCGCCAGCGTCTGTAACGCGGCCTGAGGGGTCAGACGCACTCGCGTTGCGATTCGGAAATCCGGTGTGAAGGCAAATCCGATCCTTGCGTCCGGAGATCGACGGAGATCGTCCTGATTTTCGCATTCCCGAAATTCTCCAAAAAGTTGCCCGCCATACGGCGTCACTTGCAACGTCAGTTCGGTCGGAGTGTTCCAGCCCGTCACGCGGACGGCTTCGAGTTTTGAAATCGTGGTTGAGAGTGGAATGGTGTGCGTGACGAACGGTCCAGTGGTCAATGACAGCCGGTAAATACTGTCCGCTCCGCCGCTGAATCGGATCGACGTATCAGGAGCCGAGGGAAACGCGAAAAGTCGCACGACATATGTTCCCTCGTGGTCCGCAGTATAAGCAAGCCGTGGATCGAGTTTCAGGTCATCGTGATTTTCGGCCAGAACGAGCCCTTCGGATGAAACGATCTGCAAAATGGCGTCGATCGGCGAGCCGAGTCGAGTGTTGGCATCGACGGCTGCAACGAGAGTTTGCCCAACGGCCAACCTCACGGCAAAACAGTCGACATCGGCAACCTTCAGTGATCCGTCGATCGTCACATCCGGGATCTCGATCGGCTGTGCGGTCATCGGGCGATCGTTTGGTTCCACTTCGCGAAGATCCTCGAGGCTTCCGACCAGGAACGGTAGCAAATTCGACGCTCCTTCGTCGTTGTAAAGCCTGATCCAGACGCGATCGGCCGTCAGGTCGGGTGGAATCCGGATCTCCAGCTTGCCTGACTCACTGGCAGGAACGACTTCGACGCCCGGCGACCAGACTTTGACGGGCCAGGCAAATGTCCCGGTACACGTAACGACAACATTCGTATTGCGCTGACCTCCTGCGGGAAACAGATGCGTCAGCGTTGGAGGTGCGGCGTCTG
>JANXOO010000173.1 GCA_025353525.1 Schlesneria sp.
TGCGGCGGCCACGCCCGTTGCGGCACCTGTCTCGTCACGGTGGTTGAGGGGGCCGAGCATCTCAGCGAGAAGGGCGCCGCCGAAACCCGCGTGCTGCAGGCGCAACACAGCAGTAGATCGGCTTTTACGCTACAACACTTCAGCGCGAGAAACTGTTGCAACAGATTCGGTCTGCGATCGCAGCGCAAACAGAACCGCGTGAAGCGTATGTCCATTTCTTTCTGCTCTATACCCTCAAGTCCAGAGATGCCGTGATTCTTAATGAGCGATGGTTAGCGAGTGATCCTTCAAACGAGATATTTCTGGTTGCACGAGCTCTGCAACTGCCCGAATCGACGACCGAGTCGCAGGAAACACCGGCACTTGGCCCGGCGTCCGAGCCCGGTCAAACGTTGCCGGAAACTGCGAAACCGGGACGGATCGACGAACTA
The DNA here is from genome assembly GCA_025353525.1 of Schlesneria sp. GTDB lineage: Bacteria > Planctomycetota > Planctomycetia > Planctomycetales > Planctomycetaceae > Schlesneria. The sequence goes on from JANXOO010000173.1 coordinate 432, forward strand.
CTGCGCCGGTTCCCGCATAACATCGAACTGCTGGCACATAAAGCAGACGAATACCTTGCTGATGGAAATCTGGATGGAGCGACTTCCCTTTTATCGCAGGCGCCTGATTCTGCTGGTAACGATGCCCGTTTTTGGCGGCTGAAAGGGTGGGTCCACGAATCGAACGCTGAATTCGATGAGGCGAATTCAGCGTATCGGCGGGCACTGCAATTACATCCGGTCGACTGGATCACCATGAATCGATTGGCGATTGTGGAGCGACATCGTCAGAATATCCCCGAGGTAACACGCCTGACAAAACTGGTCGAACGTGCCAATGATCTTCGACGGGTTTTGCGGAAGCTGACATCGGTGGAAAATGTGGCACCTCCGATTCTGATCGAATTGGCAAAATTCTGTCGGGATTGCGGAGAATCGATTGTCGGACCCGCACTGGAACGGCGGATGGGCGTCGAGCTGGCCAACCATAAGAATCACGTCGAAAGCAGAGATGTTTTAATACCGACACGCTTGCCCCAAAGAGTCCAAACGCGTCAGTCCGATAACGCGGTGTTACCGCATGAGGTCCAATTGCAATGAATCGCAGCAGCCGTACGATGTTCGCGTATTTCGTTTGTTTTGCCGGTCTTGCCATAACCGTCGGTTGGCTGATGACCAAAAGTAGCCGTCAAAATCCTTTCGAATCCGGTTCGTCCGAGACAAAGAAGTCTGCGTCGACCGAGTCTGAACTGGTCAACGGAGGTAAAGTCTTTGTCGACAAAGGACAAATCGCAGATGCCGGAATCAAACTTGCGAATCGATATACAGGGGAAATACTCAACCCTGATTCGCTGCAAGAACTGCAAACAGCAATCCTGAAACGAAGTAAGAGTGCCCTTGCCGGAGTGAGTGCCGATCTGGAATCATTAGAGCAATCTCTCCCTCATAACGACCTGGAGGTCGCACGGTTGTATTACCAGAAAGGGACGCTGCTCACCTACGAAGGACGATTCGAGGAAGCGGTCAAAGCAATCG
>JANXOO010000179.1 GCA_025353525.1 Schlesneria sp.
CGGAACGCGAACGGTTGTTGGCCGAGAAGATTGCTGCGAGCAAACATTTCTGCTGGCGCAATCGCAGGGAATCAGCCGAATTTATGACTTGCCGACACTTTATTGCGACTCGGTAAAGGAACTGTTGGAACGGGAGTGCCAAGAATTTCCGAACGCCGAGAGCGGGTCAAAACCTGCGGATGTATTTTCCCCGGACCGCTGTGATAGAAAGCGCCGAGAACTATTGCTGGCAAGCCGGATCGTTGTGGCGAGCGAATTGGTGAAAAAGACGATCAACCACATTGTCCCTGAAGACAGAATTTCCGTAATTCCGTACGGCTTCGAAGCCATCGTCGCCAACGCAACATTCGTACCCGATCGAAATCGGCTTCCCAATATCATTTTTGGTGGAAACATTACCGTACGCAAAGGGGTTCCCAGGCTATTGAGAGCCTGGAAACGAATTCACGCCTACAGAACTCATTGCTTAAAACTATTTGGTGGAATGAACCTTTCAGAATCGTTCCTTGCGGATTTTCGAGGCATGTTCCAGCATGTTCCGCGAGTCCCAAGAGTCGAATTGAGAAACGAACTCAGCCGTGCGAAGGCCCTTGTGATGCCTTCGATTGCTGACGGATTTGGGCTGATTGTGAGCGAAGCCGTGTCCGTTGGCACGCCGGTGATTATCAGCAATAACTCGGGATGCGCTGAACTGATTTGCGAAGGTCAGCACGGGTATCGATATGATTATGATGACGACGACGGCTTGTGTGCCGCGCTAGAAAAGATGTTGGGGGCAACCCGGTCAGCTGACGAGATGAGCGCCGCCTGCATGGAACTCGCCAATTCGAAAGGATGGGATTCCTACCGAAGCGCCTTCGCAGATCTCGTTCAATCCGAAGCGAACCGAACTCGATTATCTATGAAAACTCCGATTAATCTCGCCTCATCACCAAACAAGTAGTTATTTAGAGCAGCAGACAACCAAAATGCAGGTGACATACTTCCAGCGACGACGACGCCCCAATGCAAACTTCAGTCTCGAATTTATTTTCCAGAGTTTGCGACATCATCTGAATGACAAGATCCAGTCGCGCACGTGCATCGCTCCGGTGTATAGCAACGGGGTATTTCGCCGGATTTGGATTGGTGTGCATGCCATGTTCCATCAGGGCGAAATCAACCATGTGACCGGAGATATCAATTTTGTCGCACTCTTTCTTTCACGAGTTCGGACAATCGTTACAATTCTCGATTGTGGATTCGTTCACCGAACCTCTGGCATACGCCGTGTATTGATTCAAAAGATCTGGCTGTCGCTCCCCGTAAGTGCGGCAAAAATCGTAACGACGATTTCCGAACACGCGAAGTCAGAGATTGTCGCTCTAAGCGGGTGTGACCCGCAAAAAATCGTGGTGGTTCCGGTGGCAATATCGGAAATTTTCAAGCCCTGTGAAAAGCGGACTTTTCCAGCGGTTCCTCGACTGCTGCATATAGGGACAGCCGGCAACAAGAATCTTTCACGTTTGATCGATGCGCTGCGCGGTTTGCAATGCACGCTTTCGATTGTCGGGCCGTTAAGCCAATCGATTCTCAGTCAGCTGAAAGAAAACGAGATATCTTATGACAACCATGTGAATCTGAGCCCTGAAGACGTGGTCCAACAGTATGTTCTTGCCGATGTCGTTGTTTTCGCATCCACATACGAAGGCTTTGGAATGCCGATTCTCGAAGCCCAGGCGGTCGGCCGTCCGGTGGTGACGAGCAATACGAGTTCAATGCCAGAAGTGGCAGGGAATGCCGCCTGTCTCGTCGACCCTTTCGATGTCACATCAATTCGGGCTGGTATCAAGAAAATAATCAATGACGAAGACTATCGATGTGAACTTGTAAATCGAGGCTACGAAAATGTGAAACGATTTGACGCGAAACGGATTGCTGAACAGTATTTGTCGCTTTACCAAACCCTTGCCGATCACAATTCTCGCAAAGTCGTTCAACAAAAAGTGTAATTTGCCGATTCTTCCGCTGGCAATCGATTCTGATTTCATAATCAGGATTCCGATTAAGCCGGCGGCCAGAATTCGTACGCCGAGGTCCACACTTGAAGAGCGGGCGGGCAGATTCTGCGTTTATCGGGATGAACGCGGAGTCAATTCACGGGCAAATCAGTGGTCTTGCGGCCTGAAAGGCCAAAACAGATCAGCCCGGCGCAGAGTGACGCGGCAAATGCCGCCGCG
>JANXOO010000187.1 GCA_025353525.1 Schlesneria sp.
GAGGAAACCCCGCTTCCCGCGTTTCACTTCTCTGTCGAGCTTGCTTGTCACGCAAATTCTGCTCGATTCCGGTTTCAATTTACCATTCGAACGGGTTTGAATTCGACAGCTCATTGCTTTCCTGTCGATCCTGGGGGAGGTACGCACATGTCCAAGTCAATTCGGCATCGTCTGTCTCAACATCACGGTTTCGCTTCCTCGTCACTCATCGCCGTATCGCTCGTCGCGACCGGGATATTGTTGCTCGTGGCGTCGATGGCATCTGCGCAACAAAAGAAGTCGCCACCTCCGCCACCTCCGGCCAAATTCGGTGACCCGTTGCCAGGTCTGACGGGCGATCAACTGGCCGCGTTCAATGACGGACTCGGCGAGTTTTCGGATGATGAGACGCCGTCTTCCGGACTCGGGCCGATTTTCAATCGCGATTCGTGCATTGCCTGTCACTCGGCACCGGCTGTCGGCGGCAGCAGCGATATTTTTGTCACGCGATTCGGACGCGGCACACACGGGTCGTTTGATCCGCTCACGGCACTGGGAGGTTCGCTATTGCAAGAGCGAGCGATCGTTCCGAGTGGACTTGAACACGTTCCGCCGCAAGCGAACATTGTCGCTCACAGGCAATCGACGCCGTTGTATGGCCTGGGGTTGATCGAGGCGATTTCTGATGCGACGATTCTTCGCGGTGTCAGGACTGGTCGCAACGATGGCGTGAAAGGACGCGCTGCGATCGTGACGGATATCGCGAGCGGAAAAAATCTTGTCGGACGATTTGGCTGGAAGGCGCAGCAGGCCACTCTGCTTTCGTTTGCAGGCGATGCCTACGTGAACGAGATGGGTATTACGAATCGGCTGTTTCCTGTCGAGAACGCTCCTGACGGGAATCTGGCGCTGTTGAAGAAACTTGACCATGTGGCTGATCCGGAAGACAAATTCGATCAAGTAACGGGAAAGTTCGGAATCGACAAATTGGCCGACTTCATGCGTTATCTTGCGCCGCCACCGCCGCTTCCTCCAAACGCATCGAATATATTCGGAGCAAAGCTGTTTCTGGATGTGGGCTGTGCGAGTTGCCACACTCCGATGATGATGACCGGCAAGAACAGTGTTGCGGCGCTGAATTGGCAACGAGTCATGCTGTATTCCGATCTGCTGCTTCACGACATGGGCCAATTGGCCGACGGGATCGGTCAGGCGGATGCACACGGGAATGAAATGAAGACGGCACCGCTGTGGGGATTGCGGGCGAGTGGGCCCTACTTGCACGATGGCCGTGCAAAAACAGTCGGCGATGCGATCGAAGGCCACGATGGCGAAGCGAAGAGTTCCAGAGAGAAATACAATCGGCTCAGGCACGATCAGCAAAAGCTGATGGCAGAATTCCTGATGTCGATCTGAGCGAACTCGCGTGGCTCCGAACCGTGCGATCGGTGTCACGCATCCGGACAAAAATGTTTTTAAGGCTGCTGATTGATTGTCTGATTCACGCGAGTCAGTATCACTGCCTGTTGTCGAAGTTGAAAACCGGAGAAAATAACATGAAACGATTGACCTGGACTTTGGGAATTTTGGTCGTTGCAGGAGTGGCAACGGCAGTGGCACAACCACCCGGCGGACCGGGAGGACGCGGCGGCCCACCGGGCGGCGCAGGCGGACCTGGCGGCGGTCGTCCGTCGATTCCGGTGATTGATGTTCTTGATGCCAATCGGGATCACGAGATTTCGGCCGACGAATTGAAGAATGCAACGGCGTCGCTACTGACACTCGATAAAAACAAGGATGGAAAGTTAACCGAAAACGAGTTCGGACCCCAGGACGGTGGTCCCGGCGGACGCGGCGCAGGCGGGGCCGGTAACGGACGAAACGGTCGCGGAGCAGGACAACGGAATAACCCGCCAGGTGTCCAGGGAGGGCGCGGTGCTGGCGGACCTGGAGGAGGAGGCCCAGGAGGTGGTGGTCCTGGTGGCGGCGGACCGGACAGAGGAGGTCCTGGCGATGGTCCTGATGGGCCACGAAGTCCGGAACGAATGGTTGAACATGCGATGGAGTTCGACGCCGACAAGGATGGCAAGTTGAGCAAGAATGAACTGATGAAATTCGCAGAAGAACTTCATAGACACCAACCCGGCCCAGGCGGACCTCCGGGAGGTGGTCCTGACGGTCGTGACACTGACGGAGGGGATGATGATCGACGGCCACACCGACCGAAGCGCCCCGACTGATTAATCGCAAAATCCTGGTCAAACCGGACTTGCAGATTTCCCGCATCCGGCTTGCCCGACAATTGTCGCCATCAGACTATCGCGGGGCAGTCGAGCAATAAGGATCGGCGCATGAATAATTGTCGCAAGTTGCCTGTAACTGCCAGACCCCACCTGTTGTAGTCAACGCAGTGAAGATTCAGTATTCAGGCGAGCCGAGCGGCGTTAGCCCTCGGACTGAATTGCCGAAGAGTCCGAGGG
>JANXOO010000206.1 GCA_025353525.1 Schlesneria sp.
TGAACGCTTCGATACGCAGGTCGCCCCACGCACCGCATCACTCGGGGCCAAGGCGACTGGCTAGGTCTTACCTTGTACGAAACTTTCATTCGCTACAATCCTCCGGCTTGTGCTGGCGCACCCTGACCCCTTTGTTTTCTCGGGTTTTCGCCCGTCGATTCTCTGAATTGCAAATATTCGGTGCCTGACACCTTTTCTGCTCGCTGTGTGAACTGCACTGGATTTCTTCTTCGCCATGCTCGACCTCCGTGACGTGGAACGCTACTCGTCTCAGACAACGTCACGAAGGTATTATTATATACGATCGGGCGCAAGCTCTCCTGTTTTATTTATCTTACACAAAGTGCGCGATGGCCTTGGCGAACAAGTCCATTGGACCAAATCCCGAAAACGTGGCATGAATCATGCATTTTAGTAATGTGTTCAGGGAATTTCGTTTGAATCGATTGGTGAAGCTCGAAGCTCCAGGCAGCCTTATCCGGCGTAAGACTCCCAACAGAGCATGTTTACGCATACCGTTGAATCCTGGCTTCCAATATGGCTCATGATGATCCAGATGTCCTGGCAAGAAGGTGGTCGCTGATCCACGTCCAGAGGTCGCGGGCGACATCCGATTTGGCTCCGGAGATTGTTGCGACACTGTTCCCTGCCCGATCAATGATCTCGATCCGGTTTGTTGTCGAACCGATTGCCGTCGGACGATTCAGAACGATGGCGTCACAATTCTTCTGCTTCAGTTTTCGGATGGCATTGATGTGTGCGAATTCGTCCGATTCGAGTGCAAACCCGACAATCCAGCGTTCCCCCTTTTGCTGACCGAGGTCTGCCAGGACATCAGCCGTTTCGACCAGTTCCAGTTCAAGCGAGACTCCTGTTTTCGCCAGCTTTCCCGGAAATCGCTCGCGAGGTCGATAATCGCAGACCGCTGCCGTTGCGATTGCACCCTGACAATCGACGAACAGCCGACCGCACACCGAATGCAACTCTTCTGTCGTTTCAACGTGATGGACTTCGCATCCGGATGGAGGTGTCAAACTGACCGGGCCACTCACCAGAACCGGCTGATGGCCGGCGGCAAGAACCGCGTCGACAATCGCATAGCCCATGCGACCGCTGCTGGCATTCGACAGGTACCGAACGTCGTCAAGATACTCACGTGTTGGGCCCGCAGTGATCAGAATTCGCATTGTAAGACACTCGACTTGAAAAGAAACGGGATCGATGTCCGTTCGACAAGCGACCGTTGAAAGACTTGTATCAGGCGAACAATGTCATCATCGCGGCAATGATCTCGGACGGCTCTGCCATCCGCCCGGCTCCGACCTGACCGCAACTGAGCCACCCGGAACCGGGATCGACAAAATGGACGCCGTCCGCGCGAAGATGAGTGACATTTCGCTGTACCGATCGCTTGGCCCACATTTCACAATTCATCGCGGGTGCAAGCACGAGCGGGCAAGTTGCCGTGAGGACTAGTGTTGACAACAGGTCACCCGCAAATCCGCCCGCCGCCTGTGCGAGAAAATGAGCTGTTGCTGGAGCGACTACGAAAAGCTGTGCACGTTGGGCGAGCCCGATATGCTCGCCCCGAAAGTGCTCGACCGGATGAAAAGCTGCTGAATAGACAGGTCGTCCGGTCAGGGCTTCAAATGTCGTTGCGCCAATGAATTGGCTAGCCGCTTCGGTCATGACGACCGAGACGCTTGCGCCCGCCTGTACGAGCTTGCTGCACAGATCAGCCGACTTGTATGCGGACACGCCTCCGGTCACGCCTAGCAGGATTTCGCGACCTTTCATTGACCAAACGTGGCCTCGCAATTTGAGAATGCCGGAATCGAGTGATGATTCCGGTCTGGTGATGGCAGGTTGACGCTTGATATCCGGGCGCGATTGGTTGAACTTTGGGATTCCAACAGGACAAGCTAAAGCCTGAACTCCAGTGATGAGGCTGAAGCCTGAAATTCACCCGGTACAGTCTAAATCCTGAACTCCAACCTCGACGGGCTTACATGTCGTCGAGCGATGGGCCGCTTGAGAAGTGGCGTTCTCGTGTTTCGTCTTTACGGGTCATGACTGCGCCACTGGCGTCCAGATAGATTTTGTCCTGGATGATTTCCTGTACGACGATTTCCATCGCGTTCTTGGTCTGGAGCTCGACCAGTGGTCGCGTTCCCCGGTTCAAAACGACCATTCGCTTCTGAATCAGCGATGACAGCTTGAATCGTCCGCCAACCTTCTTGACGATCTCTTCTTCTTTCAATTCGTCGAGCATTTCAATTTCCTAAAGTGTGACTGACAATGATATTCTTAATCTCGCCCACTGCCCGGTCGAGGTCGTCGTTCACTACTTGATAGCAGTAACGGTCGGCCAACGCCAGCTCTTGATGAACCTTCCTCAATCTCCGCTGAATCGTGTCTTCCGAATCTGTCGCCCGGGATCGCAATCGTTGCTCGCAGACTTCGAGCGACGGCGGCT
>JANXOO010000230.1 GCA_025353525.1 Schlesneria sp.
CGAACAACGCAAAATCATCGCGTCGTCTCAGTTGAAGGCCGATGACGAATAACGAATTACGAATAACGAATCTGCCCTGTTTGACAGAAACGCCTGTTCTCTTTCAGAGTAACATCACTGACGTAGGCGCATTTTTCCGGATCATCTATATAACTGCCTCAAAGCATTAATCCGCATGCAGTTGTCGCTTGCGGCGTTTGTCGGCGCAACGGAGTGCTCCAGGATGAGTTCGGCACGAAGCCAGAGAACTGTGATCCCTTTTAATCATTCGTCACTCGATCCGTTACCGCTGGATCGATCACCACAGGGAAGCTCCGTCGACCATGATCTGACGCTGGTGATACCGGCGTACAACGAAGAGTCGCGGTTGCCGACCACGCTGTCGGATACCAGGTCGTATCTGGACGCGTGGGGAATCAACTACCGGGTGATTGTCGTGGATGATGGCAGTCGGGACGCCACTGCGTCGTTCACTTCAGACTTCGGACGCCGGTTTTCAACGATTCGTCAGGCGAATGGCGGCAAGGGTTCGGCCGTCCGGAATGGAATGCTGGCTGCTCGCGGTCGCATTGTTGCGTTTACCGATGCCGATCTTCCCTACGACTTGTCGGCGCTGAAATCGGCCTTTCAGACGATCGATTCCGGCAGGCGCGAGGTTGTTTTTGGCAGTCGCAACGCCGAAGGTTCTGCGTCGATGGTCGAACGCCAGTGGCAGCGAACGCTGGCCTCGTTCGTCTTTCGAACCTGCATGGCAATGCTCGTTTCAAGACAGGTGACTGACACGCAATGCGGACTGAAAGTCTTCAGCCATCGTGCAGCCAACCGGATCTTCTCGCGAGCCACCGTCAATGGGTTCGCGTTCGATGCTGAAGTTGTCTATTTGACCCATCTGTTGAACATCTCGTTCGAGAAAGTTGCTGTCACGCTGGTCAACGATTACTCGACAACAATTTCATTGACGCGTAATGCTTTGCCAATGTTGATGGATGTGATCGGAGTCAGGCTTCGTTCGTGGCGGAACGGATACCGTCCCGATGCCGACGATTTTGCTCCGACTGTGGCGGACGAAGTGGCTGCCCGAAAGGCCGCCTGATGCCGGGTCGCACGGAGTCCATTCGCCGCGTGGTATTCCACGCGGACGATTTCGGGATGAACGCGTCGGTCAATCACGGAATCCTGACGGCGTTCCGCGAAGGACTGTTGACGAGTACGTCATTGCTGGCGAATTCTCCTGCTGCGGAAGCTGCGTGCCAGGCGTGGCCATCGCTGATGGCGGAACGGCATCAGGGAATCGGGCGACATTCCGGTGCCCGACGCGAACGGTTCGAGGAATCCCCGCTGCCATTCGATCTTGGAATTCATCTGAATCTGACACAGGGCCGTCCCTTGGCCGGAGAACGTTTTCCAAAGGAATTGCTCGATCCCGATGGTAATTTTCCAGGGATTGGAACCATGTTTCGGCGGCTGTTTCGTGTTGGTCCGTTGGTACTTGCTTCGGTCGAAGCAGAATTGTGTGCACAGGTCGAATGGATGTGTGATCGAGGGTTGCGACCGACCCATGCGAACGGACATCAGTATGTCGAATTGATCCCCGCAATTTCGGCGATGCTTCCCGGAATTTTGCAGAAGTACGCGATCCCGACCGTTCGTGTCGCTTTCGAACGCGGATTAATCCGAAATGTACTTTCGAACGGGGACATTTCGGGATTCGTGTTGGCGGGCGTCAAACGCTGTTTTGCAACGTCGTTTCGCCGGAGAATCAATCGAATCGGAATCGCCACTCCTGACCGGTTCTTCGGAACCGCGCATGCCGGACGAATCGAATGCCGACAGGTCTTTCGATTTCTGGATCAGTCCTCAGGAGCCAGATGTGTCGAGATCGGGGTTCACCCCGCTGCCGTAACCCTTGCCGGCGAGGTTTCTGCAGAAGAGGCGTGGTTTGACCCTCTGTCAAAATTGCGACCGAATGAACTGGAGTGGCTTTGCCGTTCGGAACTCTCCGACGGTTTGGCAACCCGCGGATGGCATTTGGGTCGGTTACGGTCGCTTTCACGAAATCCTGTGATGACTTCGCACGGCACGAAATAACGCCTGAAAAAGGCCCGTATCTCCGATCGGCCCCGATTTTCGGTCGCACAATCGGATCGATCGTGAGAATCTGCCGCCAATCAGGTGACATCGGCATTAGTTGCCGGTTTTCGCAATCGATGCTTTGCCAGTTTGCCGAAAACGAAGTTTGAAGTCGCGCACGGAGTGGTCGTTTTTGAATTCGTTTCCGGTTCAACGGAGTCCGTGGAAATCTTCGAATCGTCGGATTTGTAGCAAACAGAGAAGTTCGAGACGTTCTCGACAGAAACTGCTTGACTCGCGAAATGCGCCCTTTACACTGTATTACAGGAGAAGGATCCGCTTGTCGTCGCGTGTTCGCAGCGTTTTTACAGATTCTTGCTCGTTTCAGTTCGTACGTTTCTCGCCTAAGGGAAAGCCATGGCTGCCGCTGCCAACAAACCAGGTGCCGTTCACTACTCGCTGATTCTCTTTGTGATGCTTTCTGTCATCCTGGGAATCACGACGTATATGTTTCAGAAGGAATCGACGGACAAATTCGCCGAAGTCGTGAAACTGACGGAAGACCATCAAAAAGCGAACAGGGCGTACCAGGCACTGGACGAACAGGTACAGCAATTGAAAGTGAAAATCGGGGGCAACAGCAAAGAATCTCCCCTTGTCGATCCGGCCAATCCCAAGGCGGGCGTTATCGGTGGTCTTGAAGCCGAACTGGCTACGAACGGGAAGGACGTGAATGGTCAAAGCGCATTCGAAACGTTGCGCAAACTGCGCGAAGCTCTTGACACTGCGGCCGCAGATCGCGATTCCAAATCGGCCAAGATCCTTGGACTCGAAAAGGATATTCTGGCGATCAAGTCACAATATCAGGAACAGGTCGACAAATACTCGAAGAAGTCCACCGACACCGAGCGAGAGAAAACGGATGTCATCAGGGATCGTGACGAGAAAGTGAACGCAAAGATTCAGGAAATTTCGAGCTACAAAAATCAGCTCAATTCGTCCCGCGACGAACTCGCTCAGGAAAAGGAGTCGCGTGAAAAGGAATTGAAGACGTTAAACGGTACGATTGCCAGCTTGAAAGGCCGGATTGAATTCCAGAAGAAACAGATCGACAACCTGGAAAAACTCAGCTTTGAAGATGTCGACGGGTCGATTCTTCGCGTCGATCACGCAGCACGGGTCGTTTGGATCGGCCTGGGCGACGCCGACTTTCTGAAACCCCGAATGACGTTCAGTGTCAGTGCCAAAGAATCGCCTGGTGTCGGCCGTTCGGTTGAAGATATCAAAGGTAAAATTGAAGTGACCACAATTATGGGGGCACACATGGCCGCCGCACGCATCATTGATGAAGACCTGTACCGGCCGATGGTATCTGGCGACCTGATTTACACACCGATCTGGACCCCCGGGCTGATCGAAAAGATTTCCTTGATTGGCAAGATCGACCTGGATAATGACGGGCGAAGTGATCGGGAACAATTACACCAAATGATGGCGATAGCGGGTGCCGTCATCGACAATGAAGTCGACGATGAAGGGGTGCGGACACCGGAAGGATCGAAAATTACAGTCCATACCCGGTTCCTGGTAAAAGGTGACATTCCCGAATTGCCGGACGTCCCGGATGCTGACAAACCAAGGGTTAAAGCCATTCAAACCCACTGGACTGAAATGCAGAATGAGGCTCGCGAAAACGGTGTTCGGATTATCAAGTTGAACGACTTTCTGGCCTTCATCGGTTACCACACCAAACGACGTACGTTCCTTGCCGGTCAGGATCGGCCATTCACGCTGAAAGCGGGTGCGGCCAGCGAATCGTCGAAGGAATCGTCCGGGGATCGTACAGCATCCGGAAACGTTTCCGGAGCGTACCTCAAGGGTCGTCAGAAGAAGCAGGAATCGGCCGACGGAGCGAACTCCAAAGCGTTCGGTGGTGGCGGCAAATAGTCGGTCAAAACCCCGGGGGTCTCTGACAATACACCAGGAATAATGGATGCAGGCGTCGCTCCGAATTGCAGTGATCGGCGGTGACGGAATCGGCCCTGATGTCATCGGACATGCGGTGCGAGTGTCCGATGCGGCGGTTGCCAGAATCGGTGCGAGACTCGAATGGACATCGTATCCGTGGGGGACCGATTATTACCTGGACCATGGCCTGATGGCTCCGCCGGATTTCCTCGATTTGCTGGCACACTATGACGCCATCCTGCTTGGTGCTGTCGGGCACCCTCAAGTGCAGGACCATTTGACGCTGAACGGCTTGTTATTGCCGATTCGTCGCCGGTTCGATCAGTGCATCTGCGTCCGTCCAGCCTACTTGTACGAAGGGGTCGAGAGTCCGCTGAGAAACAAGGCGGCTGGCTCGATTGATATGCTTGTCTTTCGGGAAAACACCGAAGGCGAATATGCGAACGTCGGTGGCAGGGTCTATCAGCATTCGGACCACGATATTGCGATCCAGACATCGGTCTTCACGCGACGCGGTTGCGAGCGGATTATTCGAGCCGCGTTCGAGTGCGCGGTCAACAGGCCGCGCGGTCGCGTTGCTTCGATCACCAAGAGCAACGCTCAGGGTTACGGGATGGTCTTGTGGGACGAAGTCTTTGCAGACATCGCGAAAGAATATCCCGGAATCAAAACAGAATCGCTGCTGGTTGACCGGGCGGTGATGGAATTCGTGCGTCGTCCCGAGTCGTTCGATGTCGTAGTCGCCAGCAATTTGTTCGGAGATATCCTGACTGATCTTTCGGCGATCGTCGTGGGCAGCATGGGGTTAGCCGCCAGTGGGAATCTGGCTCCGACGCGCCAAAACCCAAGCTTGTTTGAACCCGTGCACGGTTCTGCTCCGGATATTGCAGGCCAGGGAATCGCCAACCCCTTGGCCGCAATCCTGTCAGCGGCAATGATGCTCGACCACCTTGGGCTGGGCGTTGCCGCGACGTCGATCCATCAGGCTGTCGCCGAATTGCTGCGAAGCGGCGGCCCCAGAACTCCCGATTTGGGCGGAACGGAAACGACCGAACGAGTTGGAAATGCGGTCCTCGATCTGATTCGGTGATGTGCCATGAACAGGCCTGCTGTATTCTTTCCCGGTGTGATGTTGGCAGGTCCAGGCGAAAGGCTTCGTCTTCACACGCCTGCGAAAATCGCAAAGCAAACGACATGGTTCCCGATCACGATTTTGATGATTATCGCAACCGACGAGTCCTTGTCATGGGACTTGGTGCTTTCGGAGGTGGACTCGGTGCGGTCAAGTTTCTTGTTGAACGCGGTGCCATCGTCACCGTCACTGATATCAGGTCGGCGGAAACACTGGATGGATCGCTCGCGGAATTGAACGAGACACCGCCGAATCGACTGGTACTCGGTGGCCACAACGAGGATGACTTTCGATCGGCGGATCTTGTCGTGGTCAATCCCGCCGTCAAACGAGACTGCCCGTTTCTGAACGCGGCCATTCGGGCAGGTGTACCACTGACCAGTGAGATGAATCTTTTCTGGAAATGGAACCGGGCTCCGGTGATCGCTGTCACCGGCAGTAATGGCAAATCGACAACGACAGCGATGACGCACGCGATTGTCGAACGGACACTCCAACGGCACACTGGTCGCCGGGCATGGCTGGGAGGAAACATCGGTTCGAGTCTTCTACCGGCGGTCGACACGATTCGACCGGACGACATCGTCGTACTGGAACTGAGCAGCTTTCAGCTTGCCGATCTCGATCGGATCCAGGTCAGTCCGCAGATTGCTGTCGTGACAAATTTCGCACCGAATCACCTCGACTGGCACCCGGACCTGGATGACTACCGTCG
>JANXOO010000259.1 GCA_025353525.1 Schlesneria sp.
TTCTGACTCAAGGCGATTTGATGAAAGGCAGAATTCGGAAGGCCGCAAGTCGCCACAACGACCGATTGCGACGTGCGTATTTTCGAAAGTGATTGCGGTTGACTCCAGAATACTATCGTCAGAATACCACCCTCAGAATACCACCGTGCAGGGACCGAGGCGAGTGACCTCCCCTCGCGCCGGATCAGTGCGCATCGCTGCGACAATAATCCGGTGTGGTCGATTTCTCTGACGATCGCGTATAATCGGGATTCGTCGTAACGGACTGGTGACATTGAATTCAATGTCCGCCAGATCGTCAGAAAGGATTCCCGGTCATCAGCCAGCAGTGTTGGAATGGGGGCAGGGATCGTTCAAGGAGTTGCAGCATTTTTTGGTCGCAGTCACATTCTTTTGAAACCGCGCAGACGGCCGCGAATTGTCTTTGGCGAGGCTGCGTCGCCCTCATTGCACTCAGCTGTCTGCTTTTTCCAGGATCCGGTTTCGCCAAAGACAGCGAATCGGACGCTGTTGAAAAATCCGGCTCGCTGGTGATCATTGGCGGTTCTGAACGATTCAATCATCGCGAATACTGGGACGAAATCGTCGAACTCGCTGGCGGACCCGGTTCACGAATTGCTGTTTTTCCGACCGCCAGCGGTGATCCGGTGAAAAAGGGAGGCTGGGTCATTTCTGCTCTTAACAAGGCAGGGGCCGATGCGTTTCTCGTCCCGGTCGCCTGGCGAAAACTGCCCATCACTCCGGTCGAAGCCGTCTCGGACCCCGATCTGGTGGCACAGGTCCGCGAAGCAACCGGCATTTTTCTGATCGGCGGCGAGCAGGACAAAATCGTCAAAGCGCTCTTCACAGCAGATGGCAAACATTCGCCGATGCTGGATGCCATGTGGGAGGTCTATCACAAGGGAGGGGTTATCGCCGGAACAAGTGCCGGTGCCGCCGTCATGAGCCGCGTGATGTACCGCAATGCCGAATCAGTCCTCGACACGATGTTACACGGCGTCCGATGGGACAAGGAGATCGGCCGGGGATTGGGTTTTATCGACGACGAATGGTTCGTCGACCAGCACCTCTTCGTGCGTGGCCGTTTCGCGAGAACACTGGTGGCAATGCAGGATCAGGGATTCAAATACGGAATCGGCGTCGACGAGAATTCGGCAATCATCGTGACCAACGGCAAAGATGTCCGCGTGATCGGCCACAAAGGGGCACTCGTACTGGACCTGTCCCGAGCCGAGCGGGATCCGTCGGTAGAACTGTTCAATGTGAAGAACGCTCGCATGACGTACCTGGACCGCGGCGACCGCTTCGACCTGAAGACGCTCGAAGTCAAACCGGCGAAGGAAAAGCTGGAAGATGAAAAACTCGACCCGGCCTCACCCGACTTTCGTCCTGCTCGGCGACGGCCTCTTTTCTCTAATGACATTCTGGGAAATACGACGGTCATCGATATGATGGGGACATTGATGGAAAGCATCAGTCCGATCGCCATCGGGTTGGCGTTCGACGGTCACGCGGCAAGAAAACAGCCGGTCGACGGTTTTGAATTCAAATTCACCCGCGACAACGAAAGTGTCGCGTGGTACACGGAACAGTACGGAGGCGACGACTACACCGTCGTCAATATCCGAGTCGACATCCGCCCCATCCGCATCGACGGTCCGATCTACGATCGGGAAGAATAACGCATCCATGGTCTATCTTAACCGAATCTACACGAAAACTGGTGACGCCGGAGAAACGTCATTAGGCGATGGCCGCCGGGTCGCCAAGACCGATTTGCGAATTGGTGCCTACGGGTCGGTCGACGAATTGAATTGCGTGCTGGGATGCGTGCTTGCTGTCCGGCCTTCGGAAGAAATGACCACGATACTTATTCGAATTCAAAATGATCTTTTCGATGTCGGAGCAGATCTGTGCGTTCCGGAATCGGACCAACCGCCAAAGTATGAACCTTTGCGAGTGACGGCCGAACAGGTCTGTCGCCTCGAACGATGGATCGACGCGGCAACCGATCGACTTCAACCGTTGACCAGTTTTATTCTGCCCGGCGGTTCGGTCATCGCCGCACAATTGCATCTTGCTCGAACGGTCTGTCGTCGCAGCGAAATCGAAGTCCTGAGATTGGTCGCGAACGAAAGAGTGAATCCTCAGGTGGCGATTTACCTCAATCGATTATCTGATTTGTTGTTTGTGCTGGCCCGCTGCGCAAACAACGACGGAAAGGACGATGTTCTGTGGGTCCCCGGCGCCAATCGGGAAAGCAAATAGCGGCAAAGTGATCTGTCGGTTGCTGAATCCGCGTACACCACCGATGGTCATGCTTTAGCATATCGAAAATGCCGACCAGCCATTCGCCAGCATACCGAAAGCCCCCGAGGATGGGGATCCTGGTGGCTGGAAACCTGAAATGACCGACGTGACATTGGATTCCGGGGTATGCAACAAACCAGGAAATCGGAAACCAGGAAACCGGAAACCAGGAAGATATGCTGAAGCATAACCTACGATGCTTGCAGATGAATTGTGGCCATCGTCATGAATCTCGTGGATGACCGTGTGCCGCATTCAAGAGTCCCGCCCCGGTTGGGGCTTGCTTGATCTGCGTCGTCTGCCTACCCAGGGATCCGAAGACTCGACCCTGGGCTATCGAATCGCTCCTCGTTGGGGCTGAGGACCGTGTCGAACGGCCATAATGGCGGTGACAATTCCATCGCTGGTCAATTCATCGCTGGTCAATGCCCCTGCTGCCAATCCGACGACACCGACCAATCGACCGCCGACCAATCGACACCGACCAATCGACCGCCGATCCCTCTGATGCCGCCTATCCAATGCTATTGCCAAAAAAACAGCGCACCCAATCAACCCTTCACGTCCAGTTGATCGCATCGAACATCGCGGTCATTTTCCGGCACCGATCAGGGCAGATCATTGACCAGTAGGCGATTCGTCCTGCGAGGTGTTCGCGGAGCAGTGGTCGCTGTTCGCGGTTCTGGCTCGCCGGTCCGTGCCGAAGACAGTTGTAAAGAATCGCCCGCAATTTGTCGTACTCGTGACGGGGGATATTCGCGCGTTTGTTCAGCACGATTCCGGCGACTTGTTGGCGGCCACCCGACCGCATGCAGTGCGTTTTGCGGTGCCGGATCTCGAACCCTTCGTGGTGGATGATCGCGGCGACGAAGACGCGAAAACGGGTCACACTGCGTTCCAGTTCTGCATGACCCGAAAAGACCAGGTCGTCTGCATAACGCGTATAGTCTGCACCAAGTTTGGTGGCGAGTGCCGTCAAGCGGCAATCGAGTCGAAATGCAGCCAGATTCGCCAGTGCGGGAGATGTCGGTGCTCCCTGAGGAAGATGCCGTGACCGGTAGCGTCCCCAGACCGAATCGGGGTCGGGATCGAGCCCTCGTTCGCGAAAGATGCTCTCGGGTGTCATGTTTGTACAGAGCGCGGCAAGAATGATCGCCACACGTTCCGGGTAACCGGCAGTTCGGAAAATCGATTGCACTTGCCCGGACCGCACCGACGGGAAGAACTCGCGCAAATCGATGTGCAGCACGATTCTCTTGTCGCATAACGCATAAAACGTGTTGACTGGCATTCTTGTCAATCTCGCCTCATTTGACGACAATCTGCGGCGGCCTCCAATTCCTGACAGGAAAGAACACCATGCGGAATTTTGTTATCGCAATCGTTGTCGGCACATGTTTGGGGTCGACATCGATTGCCGTTGCTGGCGATTGGCGTCAGTTTCGCGGAAGCGAATCGAACGGGATCGGAGACGATCTGCTGCCACCAACCCGGTGGTCTGCATCCGAAAACATTGCCTGGAAGAAGGATCTTCCCGGCCGAGGCCTCTCGTCACCAATCGTCGTCGGTGATCGCGTCTATGTCAC
>JANXOO010001279.1 GCA_025353525.1 Schlesneria sp.
TCGCAATTGAGAACAGACCCACCATTCCTGCAATCGCGACCGTCAGCCCAAGGAGGGCAAGGACTGATCGTACCGGACGACTGATGAGGTTTTGAAATGCAAATCGAAGCATGAATCGGTTTTCAGTCTTCAGTATGAAAAAAGCGATGCGCCCAACAACATCAGAACGGCGAGCAAATTACTTTCAGTAAGCCCCTGGTTCCAATTGTGCCACCACATCGACACGGCACGATACTTCACTGATGAGATTGCGATGGCGATTTTGCTATGACGAACCAACTGAAACAAGTGAAAGTCAGACACGTTGCAGGACGTAAATGATGTCCTCGGTCTGATTCGAGATGTCAATGGGCCACCTGAGGTCGTAACGGAAGTCATACATTTCCAGCAATCGCAATCGGGGTTCGGTCGCAAGAAGCGAAAACATTTGTTCCGCAGTGTACGTCCGAAAGACCGTCTCGTCTTTAATGCGAAATTGTCGGGTCGGGGTATAAACGTCGTAGGTGACTCCAATACGTTCCTGACGTTTCTTCAGGTCGGTACTGATCGACCACAAATTCGAAACAACCGAGAGATTTCCACGCGTCGATGACCAGGATTCTGAAGTGCATTTGGCGGGAGTTCGCGGAGTCAGATGCAATCCGAGAATGTACAACCCACCCTTGTTCAACGCATCGGCCACGCAATGAAAATGAGCTTCCGCCGTTTTCTCTGTCGGCAAATGCCGGAAGGTGTTAATCATGTTGAAGGCCGCGTCCACCTTCTTTTTGACGGTAAACGCAGCCATATCCCCGACGTAAGTCGTGACTGGAAGTCCCGCCCGTTTCAAGCGCGCGTTGCAGTAGGCAATCGCCTTCTCGTTCAGATCGTTTCCCGAGATTTCGTACCCCGACTTCGCAAACTGAACGACGAGTCGCCCGGTACCGCATGCCGGTTCAAAAAGCCGTTTGACCGGCCGTTTTGAATATCGTTCAAAGCAGTTTTTGAGAAACCTGAACTCGGACGCCCAGTCCGAACCGAAAATCAGGTCGTAGTATTTGGGATAGTCGTAGAGGTGGCCAGCAATCGTTTCCATGAATCGGTTCGGGTTCCATAAGGCTTGCGGAATGGCAGTTCGGACCGAGTCCCCCGACATCCACAAAACCTGTCGAGTTTCCCAGTGTAACGGAAGCGGAGTGTAGCGGAACCGGGATCGTACTTCTAACAACCGGCTTTCTTCACTGCCAAATGACTTCATTTCAACCTCAAAAGATTTTCAGTACAACGACATCGCGCCGCTGACGGAAAGTGCGTTACGTGTCCTGTTTCGAGGCAGATACTCGGCTTCATCCGATCGCTCTGACTGTGCTATAACCCCGAACGTTGGCAATTGATCGGAATTGGCCGATTTCGGATTCACCGATCGGCCTGAATCCTTGAATTGTCATCCGAGCTGTCATCAAGGCCAAAACACGATGTTTCGGCGTCAGCCGGACTTTATTCACGATGATCGAATACGAGGCTCTGCAAATGGCGAGTTCACGGAAGAATTGGTCGCTGCTGAAAACGGACCCTGCTCTGATTTTGGGACTCGCGTGTTCCGTCGCGTTCTACTCCGTTGTGTTGCAACCCGCCATGCGCGAAACGCAGTTGGCCAAATACACATCCGAACATGCCGTCGAATACGTCATCGTGACCCTGTTTTTCTGGGGGATGATCGACATCATCATGAAACTGATGTCGTTTCCAGGCGAATACTTGGCGACCTGCCGGGAGTGGCTTCCCGCCCGTGTCGGACGCGAACCTGCCACTCGGGCTCGTGAGATCCTCGCTGAAATCAAGTCCAGGCCGGCGTGGTTGCTGAAGTCTGCCGTAGGCCGGAGAGTGGTCGAAGCATTGGGATTTGTAGCCGAAAAGAATTCTTCCGACGGCTATCGCGAACATTTACAGCATCTGTCTGATCTGGATGACCAACTACTGCACGCCAAATACACGGTTTTGCGTTTCGTCATCGCGGTCACGCCGATCCTTGGTTTCCTGGGGACCGTCGTCCACTTCGGTGCGGCAATCGGCAGTTTCTCGTTCGACAATATGGACGCAAAACTGCCAGAAATCGTCGCCGGTATGGGCACCGCCTTTAATACGACCAGCGTCGCCCTTGCAACGGCGATGACCATGATGTTTGCCATGTTCCTGTGTGAACGCGTTGACCAGAGTATTGTGGCGACGATCGATCGGTTGATCGACCGCGAGTTGTTGAACCGGTTTGAAGCCAAAGATCCGAATATCATCCCGTTTCTTTCGGTCATTCAGGCTGCTCATCGGGAAGTGCTCGAATCGATCGCGAAGACATTGCAAGACCAGGGCGGTGTCTGGAATCGAAGCCTCGAAACACTGTTCGAACATTTTCAGGAACGACAGAGACTTGAATTGTCCCGCGCACAAGAGGGATTCGATGCTCTGCGACAGCGACACGATACATATGAAGCCGCTCGTGAGGACCAGTTGCGGCAATCAATCGCACTCATCGACGGACGGCAAGAAAAGCACTGGGCCCAGATCGAAGGTGCGCTCGATCGCGCCACGATGTTTCGGGATGACATCGGCCGCCTGCTACAGGCTCTCGACACAATCGCACGGGGAGAAGGTCGACTTGTGGAATTGCAGACGGCACTCTCTGAAAACCTGCGCGTGATTCACGAATCGAGCCAGATCGACTCGGCCTTGCACGGACTGACGGCGGCCATCCACCTGATTACATCGCGAAATCGTCAAATCGGTCTTTCCGATTCAGCCGCCGCCTGAAAGCAGTCAGTCCAGGTTGTGCCATGACAACTTTCGCCGGGTCAGTGAAATGCCCCAACCGGCAATGCCGTTAAGGAGTTTCATTCGGGAAAGTCAGGAAAAAGCAATTCGGAAGTGCCACTGCCTGGCCAGCAATTCCCGGAATGGGAATTGTTCGGTCATCATTTTTGTCGCTTCCGTCTCCCGACGGAACATCGCGCGGCACTCTGGGCAGCGGAGGTATAATACACACATAAGCAGATCGATAAGTTACTTCGAGTTTAGCAACT
>JANXOO010000291.1 GCA_025353525.1 Schlesneria sp.
TGTTCATGCTCCGGGTTTAAATATGATTATCCTGAGATTCACTAAAAAATTATGTTTGGTGGCTGGTGTTCCTTAAGAAACATGGAACGTGCCACCAAACAAAAATTCATGCACCCGGCAACCCATCATCGGTTTCAGGGAGCTTGACATTCGGGTTGGTGTCCTGGGCCGACGCCGTCGTTAACCCGAGCGAGGCGAGGCCAATCACAAACAACATCAATAGAAAAGCCGACAGCAGCAGTGGGTGGGTGGTGTGTTTCATGCAAGTATCCTGATCGATCCCGGGAAGAGTTTCAACCGTAGGTTGCCGGCGCAAATAATCCTTCGGCCACCCACACGAAAATACTCTTTACAGATCAGAAGTGTTGCGTTACATTGAGAACGCAACACTTCTGATTGGAGATGCGCATGCCAAAGAAAACGCCGACCGGGAAGGCGACGGTCCCCTGGGAAATATCCAACTCGATGTTTCTCTCTGAGGACGAGGTGACAAAGTTGCTCGATCGCATTCGGCGCCTGCAAAGAGAGGCAGACCCCGAACATCGCGTCCGCGCCACAGTCGACCGTTTGATCGTCGAAATACTGATCTATTCGGGGCTGAGGAATTCCGAGTTGTGTCAACTGCGTGTATGCGATACGGAAGTCGGCCACGGTGAGCCGCGATTGCACGTCATCGAATCTTCGAAGCAAAGCAGGTCAGTCTATATACCTCGGCAACTCAGTAGTGACATCGTTGACTTCATCAAAACGGTCCGGCGCGAATCCTGTCGGGCCGATTCGACGGTCAAAGAGGACATGCAAACCCTGATTCTGAACGAACGGGGGCGATCTTATGATCGCACGGCGCTGTATCGTCGAGTGGTTCGAATTCTGACCGCCGCCGGACTGGGAAAACGCGCCAGCGTCCAGTTACTGCGACATACATACGGGTTTCTGGCCTACAAGCGAACTCGAGGCAATTTACTGTTTGTACAGCAGCAGCTTGGGCACTCACATCCGATGGTGACTGCAGTATATGCCCGGTTCGTCGATTTCTCGTACGCGGAATTGGCGGACAATGTCGGGTGCGAAGCGATTCAGCCCGTTTCTCTGTCTGCAACAACTCCGGTCAAACGAAAGGTCAAACAATGACGGCGACATATTCACAGAACGAGATTTTACACGGCGTTCGTCAGGACATCAGCGAATGTCTGGGTCAGGATTTCGACGATGTGACACCTGGCGCGACGTTCTTCAACGATTTGGGCGGCGAGTCGATCGATGTCATTGATCTCTCGTTCAGGTGCGAAAAGCGATTCGGAGTTCGGATCGCGATTCAAAGTCTGATGGCGAATTTGCAATTGGACCCCACAGGCCACCTGTCTGAAGCGAGTCTGGGGGATCTCGAAGCAAAGGCACCGGAAATCGACTGGTCGGCGCGTATCGCGGCGATGTCTGGCAACGATCCGCGGGATCTTCTGACGGTGGATTTGATTGCTGAACTCGTCCGACGAGAAGTCGGGAACCACACGAAGGACAGCGGCCATCGCTGATTTTTGAATACCGTGTGCCGAAATAGTTTTCTGACAGGAGGTTCGTAAAGATTCACCGGTGGCGTGGGTCAGCATGCGCAGCCCGAAGGGATTTGCGATGCACAGTTCTGTTTGGCGAGTTGGTGGTTTAGACGAATCGGCAAAATTCTCCTCCGACATGTGCAGGGAAGAAATGGAGTCGGGTCCGAAGCGTGAGTGGCTATCATCGTCGCTCAATCCCACGCCCCCCTCACTGCGAATGATGCCGCCGCTGTATAGAGTACAAATTGTCGTGAAACGATGGCAGAATCAAAAGGTTCTGGTGCCTGGTACTGAACACGGAATGGAAGAGCTGATTCGTTAACGTGTTGGCCATCGGAAGACATCTCCCGCGCCCCGCTGGGGCTCAGCATTGATGTTTGTCACAATTCCTCGGGTTAAAAACCCCAGGCTGTATGCCAGCGCCGCTACGCGGCTGAATGCGAGCTTCGTTCTCCATGGCAGAGCTCCGGCATTCGCGCGATTGTATTAGCCGCAAAGCGGCGAAGGAAAAAAGCCTGGGGTTTCCAACCCCAGGAACAGATCCAACCACGAACGATTCAAGCCCTGTTAGGGGCGCAGGTTTCACTGCCCCTTCCGTTACAAACACTACCTCAACCAGCATCGCAACGAAGTTCGCAAACCTGACGCCGAAGCAGGGAATTCTCCTCCCGCAACTCGTCGATTTCGCGGCGCAACTCATCTACCAGAAGTCGCAACGACTCAAAGCGTGCGGCAATCGGATTCCGTTCCAGTAACAACTCGTTCATAACGCGGAGAATTGTTCTTTCCAGAAATTCTCTGCCAGGTCAATCCGATTAATTCCACCGCTTCGGCGATTGTTTACTGACGTACTTCTGTCAGGCGACTTGCCTTCCGATACGAACCGTTTTGCAGATTTCAGGTGATTACTGGCAATTGATCGAGTGTCAGGGCACAATAAAGGCCACGTCCTTTCCTTGTTCGACAGAGAGTTCTTCAATCGATGAAGGGGTCCTCATGTCCAAATTCAAGTCGGAGCAGATTCGTAACATTGTACTTGTGGGTCACGGTGCCGTCGGTAAAACGACGCTGGCAGACCAGATGCTGTTCAAAGCGGGCGTCGGCTCGCGAGCCGGTTCTGTCGATGACGGAACCAGTCAGCTCGATACCGACGACGAGGCCCGGCAGCACCATTTCTCGATCTCGTCTGCCATGGTTCATTTCGAACACCACGGGATGCGAATCAACGTGATCGATACGCCCGGCTATCCCGACTTCGTCGGCCAGGTCATTAGCGCCATCTGCGCCGCTGAAACGGCAGTGATAACAATCAATGTCGCGGCGGGGATCGAAGCAAATACGCGACGAACATTTGAACTGGCCGGCAAAGCTCATCTGGCGCGAATCATCGCTGTCAATAAACTCGATCTGGAAAACGTGGATTTTGCCAGGCTGGTCGAATCAATTCGCGAAGCGTTCGGGCCCAATTGCGTGCCAATCAATGTTCCGGACGGTGCCGGCAACAAGTTTCATGCAGTGACGAGCACGTTGAAGACTTCCGCGGGCCAGAATGGCTGCGTCGTTGATCCGGCGGCATACGGTTCGGCAGTGATGGATATTATCGCCGAAACCAACGACGAATTGATGGAACGATATCTCGACGGGAAAGAACTTTCGGCGGACGAAGTGCTGTGCGGATTGAATCGCGCCATTTGCACCGGCAAATTGATTCCGATCGTTTGCGTCTGTGCCCGATCGGGAGTCGGCATCCCCGAATTAATGGATGCGATTGCCGATTTTGCGCTCGCACCAGGAGAACTCGTCCGGCATGCGACGGCGGATACGGGGCAGGAGATCGAAGTGAAGTCGTCGGAGGATGCGCCGTTCGTGGCTCAGGTCTTCAAAACCCGAATCGACCCCTTCGTGTCGAAGATGAGTTTCATACGGGTCCTTTCCGGCAAGTTGACGAAAGATTCGACAGTTCGCGACATGCGAACCGGACGCGGAATCAAAATCCATCAATTGCTCGACGTTCAGGGGGGGCAGGTCGAGGCCGTCGATGAAGCGCACGCGGGCGACGTCGTCGTCGTTGCAAAGATCGACGAATTTCAGGTGGGTGACACGCTGGTCAACGGAGAACGCGGCATGACGTTGCCGATGCCCGATTTTCCGACGCCAATGATCGGACTGGCCGTCGAGCCCAAAAGCCGATCGGACCAGCAGAAAATCTCGGGGGCGCTGCACAAAATCGAAGAAGAGGACCCGACGTTTCGTATCACTCGTGATCCGCAGACGCATGAAATGGTGATGCGGGGGATGAGCGACCTGCATTTGCAGATCGTACAGGAACGCCTGCATAAGCGAGACAAAGTCGATGTCGTGACTCACGCACCGAAAGTTTCTTATCGCGAAACGATTTCGGGTCGTGCGGAAGGTTCGTATCGTCACAAGAAGCAATCGGGCGGATCGGGCCAGTTTGCCGAGGTCCACCTGCGCGTCTATTCGTTGCCGCAGGGGATCGATCCCGAGACTCATTTCACGCGTCAGAATTACGAAAGTCTGCGCGAACATCATTACGATGCGGCATTAAACTTCGCGTTCCTTGATTGTGTCACGGGTGGCACCGTGCCGAACCAGTTTATTCCTGCCGTAGAAAAGGGGATCCGCGATCGGATGGAGCGAGGCGTCCTGGCAGGGTACCAGGTGCAGGATCTGGCAGTCGCACTTTTTTTTGGCAAGGACCATCCTGTCGACAGCAACGAAGCGGCGTTTCGGACGGCTGCCAGTCACTGTTTTCGCGATGTGTT
This sequence comes from Schlesneria sp., assembly GCA_025353525.1. GTDB lineage: Bacteria > Planctomycetota > Planctomycetia > Planctomycetales > Planctomycetaceae > Schlesneria. The sequence goes on from JANXOO010000291.1 coordinate 4,340, forward strand.
CCAGCAGGCAAAACCTTCATTGCTCGAACCGGTCATGCATCTTGAGATCACTGTTCCAGGCGACAAACTGGGAGACATCACCGGCGACCTCAATACTCGACGCGGCAGGATGGAAGGGATGGACCCGTTGCCGGGCGGAATGCAGCTCGTTCATGCACGAGCTCCACTCGCTGAAATGATGACTTACGCACGATCGCTATCGAGTATGACCGGCGGGCAGGGGTCGTTTGCAATGGAATTCAGCCATTACGAAACCGTCCCGCCGAACGAACAACACAAAATCATCGCGTCGTCTCAGTTGAAGGCAGATGACGAATAACAAATCTGCCCTGTTTGCCAGAAACGCCTGTTCTCTTTCAGAGTAACATCACTGACGTAGGCGCATTTTTCCG
>JANXOO010000292.1 GCA_025353525.1 Schlesneria sp.
GCCCTGCTTCGTTTCGGGATATTTCAATTTGTCACCCGCATCAGTGGAGGCAATCAAAGCCGGTAACGCCGACAGAAAGCAAATCAAACGTATCGATTTCATAAGCACGCATTCCCGATTCAAAAAAACGAATGTGAAAAAGGGGGACTGGCTCCAGGTCTTCCTGGTGCCTGCCCCCCTTTTTCAGCCCGCGTCACTCTTCCTCGTTGACAGCGATGCCCACCAGATCGTAATCCTTGCGTTGAACGATTTCGACAGGGACGAACATTCCTGGTTGCAGGTCTTCGCCGCTGACGAAAACCGCTCCGTCGATTTCCGGTGCATCCATATAGCCGCGTCCGACCCAGATGCCGTCTTCGAGCGGCTCGTCGATCAAAACGTCGATTTCGCTTCCAATCAGCGAATCGCCGTACTCAAAAGCAATCTGTTGCTGGAGTGCCATCAATTCATCGCGACGAGCGTTCTTGACCTCTTCGGGAAGGTGTCCGTCCAGTTTGATCGCGGGCGTATCGGGTTCGTACGAGTACGGGAAGACGCCCATTCGCTCGAACTGCGCTTCCTCGACAAACTGCTTCAGTTCGCCGAATTGTTCGTCCGTCTCACCTGGAAAACCGACAATAAATGTCGTTCGCATCACGAGTCCCTCAACGCGATCTCGCAACTTCCGGACGAGTTCCTCGGTCTGGTTCCGGTTAACCCGTCGCTGCATTCGTTTGAGCACCTGATCGTTGATGTGCTGCAAAGGCATGTCCAGATACGGGACAATTTTCGGTGAATCGTTGATGGCATCGATCAGTTCGTCTGTGAAATGGACCGGATAGAGATACATCAGCCGGATCCAGTCGAGTCCATCGACCTGATCGAGTTCCTTGATCAGGTCAACGAGTCGCACTTTTCCGTAAAGATCCAGGCCATAATAGGTCGTGTCCTGAGCGACAATATTCAGTTCACGCACGCCATCCTTTGCCAGCTCTTGCGCTTCGGCGATTACCATTTCGATCGGCTTGGTAATGTGTTTGCCACGCATTTTCGGGATTGAACAGAACGTGCATGTCCGGTCGCACCCTTCCGAGATTTTCAGGTAGGCATAGTGCTGAGGCGTAATGCGAAGCCGGGCGCGGTCGTCCATTGCTTTCAGGGGCGCGGGTCGAAAGAGTTCGCGTTGTTCGCGAGCTCCGCCGATCAGGTGGTCGGCAACTCGATTGATTTCATCACGACCGAAGACGCCGACGATATGATCGATTTCGGGAAGTTCGTCGAGCAGCGCGGGACCCAATCGTTGCGGAAGGCACCCGGCGACAATAACCCCTTTGGTCTTCCATGCCTTCTTCAGGTCGAGCATTTCGCGAATGACGGCTTTCGATTCCGCACGCGAACTTTCGATAAAACCGCAAGTATTGACGATGACAAAATCGGCTCCGTCCGGTTCGCTCACGAGCGAATACCCGTCCAGAGCCAACGTGCCAAGCATTTTCTCGCTATCGACAAGATTCTTCGGGCACCCGAGCGACACGAAGGCGTAGGTGATTGCACCCTTCTTTGGCTTAGGGTATTCTGCCTTTGGCAGTTCTGGCGGTGAATCGCCAAGAATCGGAAGTTGGAATTTGGGGTCCAAGGTCGTCCCTCATTGTCGTAAAGGGTTTGTTCGCAAAAGTTTATCTTACCGAGGTCCATGGTCGTGGGCAAGAAGGCATACAGTTATTATCCGATTCAGTTCGCCAAAGCAGGCGGATGTCGATAGTTTGCGGCGGCAAACAGAAATGCGGGATGCCTACATACAACGCAAAGGGCTTCAACTTGACGATTCCCTCAGTATGTTGGACCTCGGCATTTCAGCTTGGACGGGGGACAACGCTGCAACTGGTGCATTGGGAGTTTTCTTGGACCTTTGCAAAAAAGGCGAGATTCCCAAGGGGTCCGTCTTGATTGTTGAACATCTGGACCGACTCACTCGACAACAAGTTCGGAACGCCCTCACTTTGTTCTTTCAAATCTTGGATGCGGATGTGGCTATCTTGACGCTCACTCCTGAGCGTGAATACACGAAGGAATCCAGCAACGACCCATTGTCATTGATTGAACCACTGTTCTTGTTTGCCAATGCCAATGAAAAATCTGAAACCCTCAGCAAGCGTCTCAAGGATGTTTGGTC
>JANXOO010000307.1 GCA_025353525.1 Schlesneria sp.
CTTTGGCCAGTGCGGCGTACAATCAGGGACGTTATGCCGCGAGTCATTTGCTGTGCGAGGCAGGCTTCGACAAATCGTGCGGACCGGCTCCTTCACTGGATATCCCGGCGGGGATCTATACCAGCCCCGAAATCAGTTCACTGGGGAAGACCGAGCGGGAATTGACGGATGCTTCGGTGCCGTACGAAGTCGGACATGCCCACTTCAAGAGTATCGCTCGTGCCCAGATTACGGGGCAAACGACAGGAATGTTGAAGATCCTGTTTCACCGCGAAACACTCGAGGTGCTCGGCATCCATTGTTTTGGCTCGAATGCCACAGAAATTATTCACATCGGTCAGGCGATCATGGCCCAACCGAAACCGAATAACACGCTGATGTATTTCATCAACTCGACATTCAACTACCCGACGATGGCCGAAGCATACCGCGTGGCCGCACTGAACGGGTACAATCGGCTGTTCTAGTGAGAGAACCGGCGAAAGGAAGCGACCGCATGACGAGAATTTTGAAGATCGCTTTCGCGCTGGCGATCTCGTTGGCGATGGCTGGTATGGCTTGTGCCGAAGACCCGGTCGCCCCCGGCGTCAGGGCGGCGACACCAACGATTGACGTGCGGCAGATGTTCGTCGACGGAGGCGCGATTGGCTACATCATCGTTGCACTCAGCCTGGTCATGTTGGCGCTGGTGTTCGAGCATATGCTGACAATTCGCCGTCAGACCCTGATGCCGCGCGGCCTGGCCGAGGATATTCAGAAACTGATCGTTTCTGGCCAGGTCAAGCTTGCGGAAGAACGCTGCATCGCGAGCGGCAGTTTTCTGGGGTATTTGCTCGCCGCAGGACTCAGGGAACTGGAACTCGGGTATGCGGCGGTCGAAAAAGCGATGGAGGATGCCGCAGCACAGCAAGCCGCTCGATTGCTAAGAAAGATCGAATACCTGTCGATGATCAGCACGATTGCGCCGATGCTGGGACTGATGGGAACAGTATGGGGGATGATTCTCGCCTTCATGGAATTCGAGCGTAAGGCGAATCCGCAGGTCAGTGAGCTGGCACCGGGAATTTATAAAGCACTTGTCACGACGCTGTTCGGTTTAATTGTCGCCATTCCCGCAATCGCAGCGTTCGGATTCTTCCGCAACCGAATCGACGAACTGGTTGCCCAAACGGCCTTGACTGCAGAACAGGTCTTTGCCGACTTCAAACGGTCGCTCGCGTTGAAGCGCCGTGAAGAACGGAAGCATGCACACACCACTGAAAATCACAACCCGCCCGTTGCCGTTCCGGTGCGCCGGGAGACGCGCGGATGAAGATCCCGACGCGGACGATGGATCGGGGATTCGCCTTCAATATTACGCCGCTGATCGACGTTGTTTTTTTGTTGATCATTTTTTTCCTCGTCGCCAGCCATTTCATTCGCAACGAAAATGTCGAGCGGATTGAACTGCCATTCGCGTCGCAAGGAGATTCCGACGACGAATCATCGAACCGACTGGTCGTCACCGTCCTCGCATCGGGTGAACTGCAGCACGGGACAACAGTGATCGAGCAGGAAGAATTCGTACAACGCCTCAAGGATGCGATCGCCAAAAACGGTGTCGGAGCAACAGAGCTGCGGATTCGAGCCGATCGAAGTGTCGTGTATTCGAAAGTTGAGCCATTACTGCTGGCCGCCGCCAGAAACGGCGTCACCCGAGTCCGATTCGCCGTGTTAAAGCCATAGCAACCGTGCCCATAGCCGGAGAAAGGCTTTTGCAAGTCTGAGTTGGCGTTCAGGCTTCAGGATCGGCGCATGAACA
>JANXOO010000314.1 GCA_025353525.1 Schlesneria sp.
CTGTTTCCAGATATGTCGGACACGCCGCTGTACACAGCCCGCAATGGACGCAGTCAAGAAATCGTTCATAGTTGATTCCGCTGCCAATCCGAGGTAACGAGGGATTCGACAATCCGGTCGCCGGTTCAGCGGTCAGGGCGGCGGTTAAATCACCGACATTTTTCTGGAGTTCTGTCATGCTGAAAAGATTTCCACGTCAATCATTTGCCATTCGAGCTACAGTCGATGGCTGAATGGTACCTACGAGTTCACTCACCGTTTCGCAGCCTTCGGCTTCGAGAATCGCCTTTAATTCGTCGACCAGACTGGTGGCAAGGGTCGGGTTATAAAAATTCGCGGTTCCGATCTGAACGGCGGATGCTCCACAGATCAGAAATTCCATGACATCGTCGATCGATTGAATACCCCCGACACCGATGATCGGGGTTTTCACCGCCTGTGCCACCTGCCAGACAATTCGCAGAGCGAGCGGCTTGATCGCGGGTCCGCTGAGCCCTCCAATTCCATTTCCAAGAACGGGCTTTCGCTTTCGCCAATCGACCGCGAGTCCCTGAAAGGTATTGACCAGCGACAACGCATCCGCGCCCGCGTCACTCGCCGCACGAGCAATATCAACAATACTGGTCACATTTGGCGTCAACTTGGCGATGATGGGAAAATCGCACGCTTTTCTGACCGCTGCAACGACTTCGGCAGTCATTTCAGGGTTCGTTCCATAATCGACACCGCCACTGACATTGGGGCACGAAATGTTCAGTTCGAGCGCCGCCAGCTCTTTGAATTCGTTCAGCTTGCCAGCCATCTCGACAAATTCCGCCGTGTTTTTTCCGGCGATATTGGCGATGACCGCAGTCCCCAGTCGGAGTAACCCGGAAAGATGTTTCGAGATAAATGCGTCGAGCCCATCGTTGTCGAGTCCGATTGAATTCAGCAGTCCCGACGACGTTTCGACGGTGCGGGGAGGAGGGTTTCCCGGTCGAGGAAGCGGCGTGACCGTCTTGGGGATGATGCCTCCCAACTGCGAAAAGTCAGCGAATGCGACCATTTCACGGGCGGAGCCAAACGTCCCCGATGCGACGAGGATCGGATTCTTCAGGTGAAGGCGGTTCAGTTCAACATCGAGCCGGGTCACAAGGCAGTTCTCTTCAACGGGCGAGCGGCGGCGTCACATCAAACGGCCCCCGTGGCCGCAGTCGTGGACTCGAACGGTCATCGAACGCATCCTAACCGGCAGCAGGTATGATCGACAATCGCACTGGCAAACATCGCACCTGCAAAAGACTTTTTGAGTCGAGCGTGTTCGGCGAACCTTGTTTGCGGGCATCGTGTCCGCAAGAATACATCGGGATCGAATCCCCACTGAAGACTTTTGAACGACGAAATTCGGATGATCGTCGGCAGGTCTTGTACCCTGCATCGAAATACGCCCTGTTCAGGCGACCGGCAGTGGAAAATCTACCGGCTGAAAAACGGGGACTGGCTCCAGGACTTCCCGGTGCCTGTCCCCGTTTTTCAGCGACTGGTATTCCCTTTCCTGCCGGTCGCCTTAGGAAAACGCATTCACCCATGGTCAATGTTGGAATTCTCGGAGCCACCGGTTATACGGCGCTCGAATTGATCAGGATTATTCTGAATCACCCAGAGGTCAAGCTGACGGCGCTGACATCGCGTCAGGAAGGCTCGCCACACGTTTCGACCGTTCATCCGAGTCTTGCCGGACGAATTGACATTCGTTGTGAAGATTTGAAGCCGACGCAGGTTGGCGAACGAGCCCAATTCGTATTCTGTGCGCTCCCGCACGCGGCCAGTATGGCGGTTGTTCCCGAATACGTGGCGGCCGGATGCCGGGTGATTGACCTGAGTGCCGACTACCGACTGACAGACCCCGCTGTCTATGCGCAATGGTATGGACACGTTCATACGGATCCGACCCGACTCGGGACAACTCCCTACGGCCTTCCGGAACTGTTCGCCGAACGGATCAAATCGGCCGAGTTGGTGGCGAATCCGGGCTGTTACACCAGCACCTCGATCCTTGGTCTTGCTCCGGCAATTTGTGGCGGATTGATCGAACCGACCGGAATTATTATTGATGCCAAAAGCGGTGTGAGCGGTGCGGGACGGGCACCGAAACTGAACACGTTGTTCGCGGAATGTAACGAGAGTTTCTCGGCCTATAGCGTGGGAACGCACCGGCACATGCCGGAAATCGAGCAGGTTCTGTCGCAGGCGTCCGGGAAAAATGTCGAGATTTTGTTTACACCGCATCTTGTCCCGATGGACCGCGGTATCCTCGCGACGATTTATGCCACGCCAACTCGCGCTGTCACCCAGGAAGAATTGCTGGCGGAATATCGCCGGTACTACGCGGGCAAGCCGTTCATTCGAGTCGTCGACCATCTTCCCGCAACGAAAGACAGTGCGTATACCAACTTTTGCGACATTACCGTCCGCGTTGTGAAAGGCAAAGTCCTGATCATCGCGTGTCTGGACAATCTGATCAAAGGAGCGTCCGGCGTCGCGATTCAAAATCTGAACCTTATGGCCGGACTCCCCGAGACGATGGGGTTACTCCCCTGCGGACGATAGCCGAGATGACCCAGGGCCACTTACGCGGCTTCGGCTTCTGTGTCATTGTCCAGGCCCTGGACCCGTTTGCGAAGCGAGAACGGGATGATCTGTTCGTCGCACGAATAGAGCTGGTATTGCATCACATAAGCGTCTTCGTCGGTGTCTTCGTAGTGCCCGCGAAGGACAGAGCTGGCGGCAAGTCCCTGCTGTTTGAAAAACAGTTGCGCCGCAAGGTTCGTTTCACGAACTTCGAGTGCAATTTCCTGGCGACGCTGTTGCGACAGTTTGTTGACCAGCTTCTCGACCATTTGCGTGCCAACCCCCAGTCGTCGTGACCAGGGGGCAACGGCAAAGTTCAGGACGTGAAGCTGTGACTTCAACAATTCGTAAATCATGAAGCCGACGATCCGTTCCTGACGCTCGGCGACCATGCCGATGCAATTGCGCTGACGCAAACAGGTGAGGAAGTCCTCTTCCGTCCAGGAAAATTCAAAGCTCTGGCGTTCGATATCAAGAACCTCGGGCATATCCCGACGGATCATCCACCGGATCTGCACATCGCACTGAGGTCGGCGCGAACCTTTTTTCGAAGTATTCCCAAAACTCATGCGGACCTCCTTGTCCTACTGATTGCTGGGGCACACGCCGCTCGATCGAGCGATGTGCGGGGGCGAAACGTACCTTATGTCCGTTTTAGATGCTAGTCGAATCGCCAGAAATTCCGGTTCATTGCCGGAAGCCGAATCGGACCATTGTTTCCAAACGACAAACGCCATTTCTGAACCGTCAAATCGGGAACACAACTTTGCAGAAACTGCAGAAATGCTCCTCGCTTCGGTTGCCAAATCCGGCTCCTTGCAGGAGCATGCGGTTTCGCAACGATTCAGAGTTTTTTTGAAAACAGGCCTTTTTTGCCGGACTTTTTGGTCGTAGGCGACCGGCGCGTCATTGACGGTTGACGATTTTCCGTAGAGATCTACGAAGAATTTTCACCACAGTCACAGAGAAGAGAAGAAACGAGGAACGAATTTCAGGCTTAAGAACCGGCCGATTTGAATTTTTCTGTGCTTCTGCGTCATGTGGTTTAACTTTCCTGACTGAATTCTGCGAGGATGGCGGCAACATGCTGAGTTTGGCGACAAAGTTTATTCCGGTTCGACCGGCCTTCGAGACGGCGTCGGCTGCGGGCTTTGGCGCGGCAGAATTCTGGCTTGACGCCGGATTACTCGATCAGGCGGACGACATTGCCGTGTTGGCAGGCAATTTTCCACTTCGATATGCACTCCATTTTCCAAACCGTGGACCAATCAGTGAATCGGAATTGAAGTCTGCCATCACCCTTTACCGCCGATTGAAATGCACGGCGACCGTGATTCATCAGCCGATGTTCGATCGCTACGGAGCGGCGTTGCTCGCGCTCGCTCCTGATCTGGA
>JANXOO010001288.1 GCA_025353525.1 Schlesneria sp.
GGGCGGCTGGTCCGTTCATCGCTGTGAATACAGCCGCGATTCCAGAATCGCTGACAGAAAGCGAGTTATTCGGGCACGTACGCGGAGCATTCACAGGAGCAGATACTAATCGAATCGGAGTCTTCGAGCAGGCTCACGGAGGGACGTTGTTTCTCGACGAAATTGGCGACATGCCACCAGCGGCACAAACAAAAATGCTGCGTGTACTGCAAGAACGAGTGCTTCAGCCGGTCGGTGCGCAGAAGTCGGTTGCCGTCGATGTGCGCATCATCAGTGCCACCCATCAGAATCTGGATGAAGCCATGTCTGACGGCGGATTTCGTCAGGACCTGTTCTATCGATTGAAAGGAGTGGAACTGCACGTCCCTGCATTACGGTCGCGCCGCGAAGATATTCTTGTACTGGCGAATACATTTCTTGATCGCTGGTCAGAACGAGCGAACCTCCCTCGCCCTGAATTGACTCCGGCAGCGATCGACGCCATGTTAGCGCATCGATGGCCAGGCAACGTTCGTGAACTGGAGCACGCGGTGACCGGAGCCGCGACGATGGCCAGCAACTCATCGATCGGACCGATCGATCTCGGCCTGGGCCCATCGGAAGTCGCTTCGGAAGAATCGCTGTTCGCCCCATACCTCGGTTTGCCGTTAAGCGAAGCGAAGTCACAACTGGTCGAAGCTCTTGAGCGAACTCTGATCACCGCAGCACTCGAGCGAGCGGCAGGCAACGTCAGCGAAGCGGCTCGGCAACTGGGAATGCACCGCCAAAGCCTGCAACAGAAGATGACTCAACTGGGAATTGAACGATGACAATGAACTGAGAAGCGTTGGAAAAACAAAGCTGTATGCAGTGGCTGATGACACGCCACGTCCGACGGCATCACCGGCATTAACTGGGCAGCGGTCACGTCTGGCAGGGCCGGTTTAAGGCGTGTCCCGTTCAATCTGATGAACACTACTGGACCGTCCTGAGATACGTTGAGCGGAATCCACTCCGCGCTGACATGGTAAAACGGAGTCAGGATCGGAAATGGTCAAGCCTGGCACCAACGCTTCGTAGCGGCCCACTCGGAGTAGGTTATGCTTCAGCATATCTCCCCCGACCGTAACCGTCCCCAGCCTGTGAACGGTTACCTTTTGATTTCCGAAGACCCAATCCCGAAATCGCCGAACGGGACTCACGACGTTAACAGTCTACGTCAACAGTATTGAAACGGAAGCCGAACCTGGATCGCTTCGGAAAAGTGTCGCACGAGGAACGCCATTTGGAGGAGTGCAATGGCAAAAACAAACCGCAACTCAACCTGGAATTCAGTCCTCAAACAGGCCAAGAGGACGTTGAAAAAGTTTAGTCCACCGCCTCTGGTTTTCGTCGCGTCAATAAAGCGGGGTA
>JANXOO010000344.1 GCA_025353525.1 Schlesneria sp.
CTGACAGTAAAAGCGTCGCTGGTTCATTTGTGTCGGGGTTGGCATCCGTAACAACGATTTGCGCGACGACGTTAGGCAACTCGTTGATCGTTATAGTGGTACTTTTGCTGTCGTCCCATTCGCGATCAATGAAAGAGTAACGTGCCGCAGGTGGCACGAAACCTTTCCTGCCGTCCGGTTCCGGAAGCCGTTTCAGTCGCGGAATACTGTCCAGCACTGTGAGCAATCTGGAAACGGAACTGATTTCCCCGATAAAGGCGACTCTCTCGATTCTGTCGCTGGTCGTTTTGTCGTCCAGAATCTGAGCGAGCGTTTCGCACTCGACGGCAGTGCCGATGTCTGCATAGTGGCGTGCGGCCCGGTGAAAAGATTCTGCCGCATTCTTTTCGTCGCCGTCCCAAAGGCGACATAATCCCGAGGCATGCCAGAATTCAGCGTGATCAGGCTCTGCATTTGCAAGTGACGAAAAAATCTCGGCCGCAATGCTCCAGCAACCAACCGACGCGTACTTTTGCCCTTTTCGGATTTCGTTTTGAGCATCGCCTGATCCGACAAGTTTAGGCAAATGATGCGACCCGCGTAGCGGATACGGAATGTCGTTATCTCCGTCGAGCTCCAGCAGTTTGACGAACAGTTCCTGTCGACGGTTTTCGCTGGCCAGTCTCAGTGCCAGCGCAAGATGCTCCCTCGCTGCAATCATCTGCCCTCGTTCTGCGTGTGCCATTGATTTCGCAACGGCCAGGTCGCTGACGAGGGACGGCAACTTCTTCGCACTGCGCTGGAATGCCCGATGAAGTGCTCGCTTCGCCTGTTCACCCCCTTCAGTTCGCGCCATCGCCGCGGCGTACATGACAATTGCCAGTTCGTTTTCCGGATGTTCCGAAATCACACCGGTCAATACTTCGGCAGCGTCGTCGACTTCGCCCAGATCCATCAACAACATTCCGCGCGTCGTTCCAACCCACGCGTTTGATGGATTCTTCTTCGCGAGCAGTTCCAGTTGTTGAACGGCGGATCGCAACTGGTTTCCGTCGATCAGACGGACGATTCGGTCCATGTCATCAGAGATGACATGGCAGCAGAACTTGAACTTCTTACCGCTGCCACACGGGCACGGTTGATAAATGTCGACTGTCATTCAGGGATATCCCTTCCACAAATTAGCGGTCAATTTCGATTTCGGATTACATATGCTGAATGCTGGCGTCGTCGGAGCGTCACATGCCGCATCGGCATCAAAAACGATGCCGAAATTTCGACAGTTCAGCCCGCGGACTGACCGAGGCATTGACATTGATTCGGACGCGAGTTTCCGTAAATCTCGCGATTATGCTTTCTATTGATGTCTTTCAGGGGCAATACGTTCCTGACACCGCCGTCATTCGGCAGCGTAGCTGGTACCCTGCGTCTGCTCGCGGCGTCTGCTCGCGAAACGTGATCGCTTTGCAGAAGCGGAAAAGTCTAGCAACATTTGCATCGTTTGACAGCAGTACTGCCGTCATGCAGCGCCTCAGTTCCGAAACTTGAGGGCAGCCAGGACATCGGGCTTGTCACCCGGCCACTTCAAGACAGCCCTGGAGCCGTGTGCAGACACGTGTCATATGCTATCATTATGGACATCTGTACAGGTTCGGCTCGTTTGGTTGAATCTCGTTCCCGCATTTCTTGATGAAACCGAAAAACGGCGATGAGTCGCTTTTTTAAATTCAAATCTGCTGAAGATGTCTCCAGACTCGCGATGGAAATGGGACATCGTATCCCCGTTTCGGACGATTTTTCACAGCTGTTTGAACCTGTACAAATTGGAGCATTCAGGGTTGGAAACCGGTTTTGCATTCAGCCGATGGAAGGATGCGACGGCACAACGGACGGTTCGCCGGGAGAATTGACCTTCAGGCGGTTTCGACGTTTCGGGGCGGGGGGAGCCAAGCTGATCTGGGGTGAGGCGACGGCCATTTCCGACGAAGGACGCATGAACCCGCGACAATTGTGGATTCATGACAAGTCAGCATCCGGAATCGAAACCGCACTCAGGGAGTGCCGGGATGCTCATCGCGACGCGTTCGGAACGGACAGCGACCTGATGATCGGCCTGCAACTGACTCATGCAGGCAGATACAGTTTTCAAAGCCCGCGAATTGTAATGCACGACCCGCTACTCGATCCACTGACGGTAGATTCGTCGACGGGGCGCACTATCGACAGCACTTATCCGTTGCTCAGTGATTCCGATCTGCAGCAAATTGAAGATCACTACGTGGCAGCGGCCAGGCTGGCCTGGATGATCGGTTGCAATTTCGTCGATCTCAAACAATGTCACCGGTATTTGTTGTCGGAATTGCTCGCGTCGCGGAACCGGCCTGGGGACTATGGCGGAAGCCTCGACAACCGGACGCGACTCATTCGCAATATTGTGTGTCGAATTCGGGCCGAATTCCCGTCGCTTGTCATCTTGTCGCGATTGAACGTCTTTGACGGAATCCCTTTCGAAAAGGGCTCTGACGCAATCGGAAAACCGGTTATACCAGCATTTCCCGTCGACTCGGGCTTCGGAGTCGATCCTGACAATCCGCATCACGTCGACCTTCGCGAACCGTTGCAGGTGGCCACGTGGCTTGCCGAATGGGGTGTCGCGGCACTCAATGTCTCATTGGGAAATCCTTATGCCTGCCCGCATCTGTTGCGTCCCGCTGAATTTCCGCCCATCGACGGATACGAAGCCCCGGAACATCCCCTGTTGAGTGTGATCCGGCATTTCGATTTGACAGACGAAATTCAGCGAGCCGTGCCGTCGGTTCCGGTGATTGGCAGCGGGTATAGTTGGCTGCAGGAGTTTGCGATTCACGCGGCAGCAGGAAACGTTCGTGAGGGACGATGCATGATCGTCGGGCTGGGCCGAGCAGCGCTGTCTCAACCCGATTTTGTCCGACAATTGATGTATCACGGGCACCTGACTCGAAAAAAAATATGCAGAACGTTCTCGTACTGTACGAACCTGATGCGGTCAAAGGACGACCCATTGAATCAAACTCCGACTGGCTGTCCTCCATTCGACAGGGAAGTCTACGGTCCGATCTGGAAGGATGCTTCCGAACGACATAAAAAGTCGTAGCTGCGACGATCGAAAGGGATTCGTTGCCGTTTGTCCGATTCGTAATTCAAATTTTTGAACGGAATCCGCCGGTTCGAACCGTGGCAACTCGCGGCAAACTCGCGCATACTTG
>JANXOO010000360.1 GCA_025353525.1 Schlesneria sp.
CAATGGCCTCAAACCAGACCGCGCGTGGTATCACTTATCTCCGCGAAATGAATTCGCTTGAATTCATCAAGCTCCACATCAAGTCTTCAAATGCGTCCTGTCGTACCTTCACCTCGTCGATGTACTGCAGGCAAATGCGAACTTCGTCCTGTGACGGATCGCGAGCCAGCACCAAAAGGTAGAGTTCTCGAATTGCGTCGCGATGTTCCTTGTGTTCTGCCAGGATTTTTCCGAGCCGCGTTTCTCCTTTGGCCGACATTCCCGCGCGAAACCGTCTGGAATTCATCATCATCAAAGACTGGGGGATATTCCCCGTCACTTCATCTTTCGGAACCGAAGGGTCGCTGCCGAACAGAAGGTCAAACTGGAATCGGGGGCTTTGTAGAAACGCTCGCGGCTTCTCTTTCATCTCTTTCATTTCGCCCGATTTGGGATTTCGCCCCCCCATTTCGTTTTCAGAAATCCCGAAAACCTGAATCAGCGAATTGAATACGATGTCGGATCTCAGTGGTACGGGGGTTGCCGATGCGAATGGAAGATCGCTTTCAGCGGCCGTTCTCGATCGAATCTTGCGTTGATAGGTCTCGGTATTGGCCACCATTCGAACGAGCCACCTGGGATCGTGACCGTTCGCTACAAATTCCTTACAAATCAATTCGAGCGCGTTGGGGTATCGCGCGGTTCGCGTTGGTCCCAGATCATCGACGGGCATATAAAACCCTTCACCCAACATTTCAGCCCAGACCCGGTTCACAATCGCTCGGGCAAACCACGGGTTTTTCGTTGTCGTAAACGAAGTCGCAACAGCACGGCGTCGATCTTCGTCGCTTTGTCCGTGAGCGATGGTCGAACCATCGACAAAGAACTTTGGTTCAACGAGGTCTCCTTCGGATTCCGGATGCTTCAGGTCGACCATGTGGTGCTCGGTCGACCCTTTGCGTTTGTTTCCGGGTGTCGGCATCGACTTGATTTCATCGGCGGTCAACAGGCCATCCCTGTTCGTATCTCCCGATTCAAACAACCGGTCGATGAACTTTTGCGGCAGTTTTGTGACGTTCATTCCGTCCGTCATGGCGTCCT
>JANXOO010000398.1 GCA_025353525.1 Schlesneria sp.
GCTCCGAGAGTTGTTAAAAGGCGTGTCTCACGGATTCGTAAGGCCGGATTGACCGGCAATTTCTGCCGGAATTGACTCGCATCCGCCCCAGGTCCCTCTCTATCATCGTTGAGACGGGTGATTTTCCTGATTTTGACGGGAATTGGAGGTGGGTGGTCTCACCGCGCCTGCTTCATGTCGCTGATCCGCGGCGAGGAATGGATTCAATGCAGACTTCACGTTGGTTCAGGAACTGGTTCGAACTTTGGCAGGCCGAACGAAGCGCCCTTACGCCCTTTGACTTTGCGGCGACACTTTCCTCAATGCGGCTCGAAGAGCGACGTGTTCTTTCGGTCAGTTCCGTTCTTTCTGCCGGAATTCTTCAAATTTCGCTGAACTCGGCGGGGGATACGGCCAGTTTGTCCGTGACGGATGTCGGCGGCGTGGCCACGATTCATGTCACAGACCAGGCCCATGTCGTTCATGACTTCAACCAGTCTGCCGTTAACCACATTGACATTACTGGCACCGGATTGGCTGCGTCGCAGTCGGTGTTGTTTGATGGTCCACATCCGCTTGATGTCGGTTCTCTGGCGATTCATAACGTCGCTGATGTCACGATTCAGTCGCCCGTCGTGGCGCATAATGGACCGGTCTCGATCATTGCAAATCACGATGTGCAAATGATTGGCATCGGCAGTCTGACGGCAGATGATCCGGCATCGTCGAGTGACCATTTGAACATTTCGATCAGTGCCGGAAATCAGTTGCTCGCACAGCAGGTGTCGGCCACTGGCAGTGTGCAACTCTCCGCCGTAACGGGCCTCAACGTTGCCGATGCGAATGCCACTCATGCGGTTCACGCGGGAACGGGCATTTCGATCATCGTGACGGGGAGCGGTAGCGAGTTTTTTCTTGATCCGATGGCCGATCTGGATTCGCAGGCGGGGGGCGTTTCGATTTTGGCCGACGAAGTGTCGCTGGCAGGGACGATCGCGACGAATGGCCAAACCGTCTCGCTGGCACCGACGACCTTCGGACATTTGATCGATCTCGGAACACATTCCGATGGCCCGACTATTCTGGGTCTGTCGTCCACCGAAATCTCGCATATCTCGGCGAGTTCCATTTCGATCGGCAATGGGTCCTCTGGCGATATTGCGATCAGTGCCGCGATTAATTTTGCGACGCCCGTCGATCTGTCGCTGACGACGGGTAACCATTCAATTACGTTTCAAGGTGGCTCGCTTGATGCGCACGGAGGCGATGTCCGGCTTTCGACCGGCCCGGGCGGTCACGTCTCTGTCAATTCCGGCGGACTTGATCTGGTCGCAAATTCATTGTCGATCGTTGCAGGAGCAGGAATCGGATCGAATTCGCACCCGTTGCTCTTCGATGTGTCCGTGTTAACAACCAACTCGTCAGCACGAAATGGCAGCCAGTTTCTGAGCGACGTTGCCAGCACTGGCATTGACGCGGAGGGATTAAATGCCGGAGCCGGGGCGATCGACCTGCTGAACGGAACATTTGTTTCCGGCGGGTCCGAGCGAATTGGAAACGCGAGTTCGGTCACGGTTGGTGCCGGAGCCACACTCGATTTCCACGGATTCAAAGAGACGCTGGCAAATTTGACCAGCCAGGGTGCTGTCATTCAGGGTCCGTTGTTGACCGATACCGGCAGTCTGAATTTGTCGGGAAGCGCGACATTATCCAGCGCGATCAATGGAGCGACGCCAGTCACCGGATTTGACCAGATCATTGCAGGAGGACCAATTTCGATCGGGCTATCATCGCTGCATTTGATCGTTGGTGGAACGTTGACTGTTGGAAATCATTTGACGTTGCTCCACAATACCGGTTCCGGAATCATCGGCGGATCGTTCAACGGTCTGGCGGAAGGAACTGTATTCAGTGTCGGAGCAACAACATTCTCTATCAGTTATGCCGGGGGAGCTGGCGGGCACGATATCGTATTGACGGTCGCGGCAACTCCCACGAACGTGACGAAGGACGGGTCGGGAAATCTGGTCGTCTCGGATCAGCCTGTCGGTGGAAACAATGACAAATTGACGATTCAGTCGGATACAGCCAACTCCCGGTACATCATCAGTGACCCGAACAATCTGCTGACCTCGAATATCGCAGGCGCAATGGTTTCAGCTGATTTGCATACGGTCACCGTCCCTTTCGCGGTCATCACCGGATCGCAGATTCTGGTCAATACCTATGGCGGCGACGACTCGTTGACCGTCGACTTGTCATTGGGAAATTTTGCAAAATCCATTCATTACGACGGTGGCACGCAAGGGGTGATCGGCGATTCGCTGACGCTGGCCGGGGGGCAGACATTCGCTTCGGTCGATCATCAGTTTCTGAATTCGTCATCGGGGACGATATCCGTCAGCGGCAACGCCGCCATCAGCTATACCAACGTCGAACCGGTCTTCGACAATCTGAATGCGACGGATCGCGTCTTCACGTTTGGTACTGCGTCTGCTGCGATCGATTTGGTCTCCGCAGGTGCTGGCCTGAAATTGGGCTC
>JANXOO010000406.1 GCA_025353525.1 Schlesneria sp.
TGAACGCAAGCCGCCGAGTGTAGATCGACTCGGAAAGACCGTCAAGGAAGGTAACACCGATCAGAGCCCCGAGGTCCAAAGCGAGGGATTCATCGAAAGCCCGTTTTTGCGGAAGCGGTAGAACTGCGTTCGACACCGGGTGTTCCCCGGCAGGCGTTACCCAATGCAACAACCATGATTCATGCCGTGCGAAAGTCCGCGATGCTGAGTTCGATCAGGATGATGCGAATCAACTACCTGATTTCGACTTCGCTCAGTGTTCGTTTGAGCTTCGCCAGACCTCCCTCAGTGGCTTTTGAACCGGTCGTATCGAGTCGCTTGAGTGACTTTGATTCGGAGAGTTCCTTGCCGATCGAATCGAGGCCGGAGTCCGTGACGCTTGTGTTATTCAGTTGAACTTCAGCCAGCGTCGGGAAGAATTTGAGTTTGGGAAGCAGCTTCTTCAGGGAACGGTCGTCGCAATGACCGGTTGCCAGGTCAATCCGAATTCCTCCTTCATCATTCTGCGTCACAGAACCGCCCAGTGACTGCACCAGGGCGATCGCTGAACGACGTTGCACCCGTGGGTAAGATACGTCCAGCCCGATCGCACTGACAATCGTTCCAGCGGCCCAGACGATCCCCAGATTCCGTTTGGCTCGCGCTGAAACTCCTGATCGAACGACCAGCAACAACAGCAGTGTCGCGAGGGCGGCCGTTGACGCCAGCCATGCGGCATCCATCTGAACGCGACCCTTGACCAGCTTCGCTCCGAGTAATGCCATCATGACCCCGGCCAATAATGTCAGATTGACAATCGTGACCCAGCCAAGCGGTCCGGAAAACAGCTTTTTGCGAGCCGAGGACATCGCGTCCGAGGATTTCGTGAACGTCACCGCAAAGACCACCAGCACCCCGACGATCAATCCCTCATAGACATCGGCACCGGTCTTGATGATTTTGGCGACGCCATCGATGACGACTCGCAGGAACAGAGCCCCCAGAATCGTGCCAGAAATCGTTCCAACCCCGCCTTGCAAGCTGCATCCACCGACAACCGAAGCCGCGATCGCGTTCAGTTCGTAGCCACGAGCGAGCGTTTGCGGATCAGCAACACTGAGCTGGCTGACATAAAGAATTCCTGTGATTGACGACAGAACCGAACTGATACAATATGCCAGCCACTTCATACGGTTCGTTTGAATGCCGCTCAGGCGGGCCGCCTGCTCATTGCCCCCCAACGCGTAAAGGTGCCGTCCGGTCACCGTCTTTCCGAGTAGCAGTCCCAGAATCACTGCGATGATTGCGACAAGAATCGTCAGATTCCAGACCGTTCCTGTGATGGCTCCTGACAATTCGCGAAACGATTTGTCGGCGATATTGATCTGAGTACGAGCTCCTCCGAGCATCGTCTGGGTCACGTTTTCAACAATGGCGCGACCGAGACTTCGCAGGCCGACAAGGGTTCCGAGCGTCGCGACGAATGGAGGCAGTCCCACTTCGGTAATCAACCAGGCATGCAAACTTCCAATCAGCAGACCGACGACAAGAGTCCCGGCGATTGCGGTCGCGATCACGCCCGAGCCCAGCGGTTGCGACTGATTCACCGCTTCAGGAGCCATCAGAACCATCAGCGTCGCACAGATCGACCCGCTGAACGCGATCACCGAACCGGCAGAAAGGTCGATTCCGCCCGCGATAATGACAACTGCCGCGCCAAGCGAGATGAGTGCGAGCATCGTCGTCTGCCTCAACAGGTCGACGATACTGACATCCCATTTGGCGACGTAATTGTGATGCTCGTCCAGAAGCGTCGTGCAGAACAGAACCACAAAAATCGCAGCGACCAGTCCCAACTGATGCCGATGCGCGTCTCGATGCACGACGAACTGCCGCAGACCGATCACGCACGTCGAGGCGAGCACCATCACAAACAGTGACAGAATGACGGACGAGCCCATAACGCGGGAACTCCCGATTTCTGATAAAAAGAGCTTGCGGACGAGCCCGGTTTCACGATCCGGTCAGGCCATATTTTTTCAGCCATTCCTGGAATTTCGGAAGGGTTGTGATTTCCACCCGTTTCGCGAATTCGTCGCTGAGCTGCAATGTCGTGCCATCGGGAACGACAACCTTCAGTCCCGTATCGAAGATGTCTCCGCCCGGTTTTCCGTGTTCAGGCAACATCTCGGTCAGGACATCCTTTTTGTCGAGCACGAGAGCTCGCAGCATGCGAATACCTTCGTAGCCCATCTTGAACGGGTTCTGAACAACCATCACATCGATGTTTCCTTCGGCCATTGCAGTAATGGCCGAAGGCTCTGCATCGAACACAACCACTTTGAAGTCTTTGCGACGATTTGCTTCTTTGACCACGTCGACGATGGCAGGTGCGTTGTACGACCAGATTCCCACAAGAACGCTGAGGTTCGGGTTGTTGCGCATGGCATTTCGCACATTTTCGCGAGCCCTCGGGCGATCGGTCTCGTCGGCCATTTTGTCTTTGGCGATAAATTTCTCGCCCGCTCCCAGGGCAAATCCTCCGGTACGCTCGATAACGTTCTGAGCACCTTCGATTCCGAAGAACGTCACGAATTCGCCCCCTTCGGGTTTCAGCGAAGCGGCACATTTCCCGAGCACTTTACCAGCCGTCAGGTTGTCGGTCCCGACGAACGCATGTCGGGCATCGCCGAACAGCGTTCGATCGACATCGGAATCGATCGTCAGGATTTTGATTCCCTTTTTCTGCATCGACCGCAGCTCGTCCGCGATGGCGACGTTTTTCGCATCGATTGCCGACACGCCGACTCCGGCGATATCGCTTTGGGTACCATACTGCTGAAGCTTGGAAAGCTGCCCCTGAGCGGTGCCGTCATTCACATCAAGAACGGCTTTCAGCCCCGATTCGCCCAGTTTCAATTCGGCATTGGCGGCGGTCAAACCCTCGCGACAGGCGTCCCAGAAAGGCGAATCACCGTTCGTGAGAATAATCAGGCGTTTGGTATCCGCCTTCGATTCTGTCGAGGCACCAGACCCGGCGCTACCTGATGTCGATGAATTTGGAGCCGGATTTCCTTTCGGAACACCCGGTTCGCAGCCCATCAATGTCACGAGCGAGGCGATCGAAAAACTGCAAAAAAATACTCTCCGGGATACAAACATGAAGCGAGCCTTAACAGATTGGAAACGCCTGAATCGACGAACCCTCACGATACACGTCCTGCATCACATCGGTCAAGCAGACGGACCGCTACCTGAACAGGCAACGCTGTGAAGGTTTTTTTCAAGTCATCGGCAAGTGGGGGATGTCAATCGGCTGATTGTGCGTTTGCGGTTCGTGCGGTTGGTCTTTGCGGTCGGAATAAATCAAATAGAACTCCCGGAATCAGGATACGCACAATCCGGGGACTGACATCCCCCGATCGCCTTTGCGGAATTCCACTCACCTGCAATATCCCTGTTTTCTCGCGATAAAATGCTTCACAGCGATGCCCAACAGGATCTTACGCGATCGCGAAATCTGTGGAAGCAGGATTTCAACTCGCTTTCGCGGCTGGCCAGGAGCGAATGAATTCGTCAGGACGAGAGCCGATTTCCGCGTGCAGGATCGACTGGACCCGGCTGCGGACAAGGTTCAGATGCAGCCTCAAATTGTAAAACTCTTCCATATAGCTCAGCGGGACGACCATATTTGATATATGGTGCTCCAGCACGCGAAGGCTTTCCATGGATTGTTCTGCTTCGCTGACGGACATTCCCTGAATCGCCTGCTGGTCGATTTCGCGAAGCTCGGTGTACCACGTATAAATCTTGCGTCGCGACTGCCAACGGGCCAGTGGCGGAGCTGCCTTGAAGAGCGGCATCAGCAACATAATCAGTGGAATCGCCATGATTTTCATGCGATCGACGAGTAACGCGATCCAAAACGGCAGGAAGCGTTGAAGAATCGGCGGACCTGTGCGGAAGTATCGCTCGGCTTCGTCGTTCAGAGGAAAATCAGTAAACGACGCCGAAGGAAACTCGCCCTTGGCCGAAAGTAAATCTCCACTTTGGTGAACTTTTGTGGCGACTTTCAGCAGTAGTGCCACAAGTGCCGGGTGCAAAGACTTGTGTGCAACCAGCGTCGCGGCAGGAGAGATCAGGACAGTGTCTTGGGCAGGGATGTTTCGCCGAAGATCAATCAGTCCCGCGTGAATTGTGACCGTCGACAGGTGCTGGAACTGCCGTTCGTAGGCCCTCGCCTGAGCCAGTTCAACCAACCGGATTCCTTTTGATCTCAGCAGGCGGCGCACATATTTTGCGTCGATTCCTGCAACAAAAAATGCCGCGTCAATGTCGCCGTTTTCCAGTGCATCAGCCGCAGAATTCCCCGCGTCGCTGACAAACGTCGCCTGTTCGGCTTCGATACCGTTTGCTTCGAGAAGCTGAACGGCAATACTTCGAGTGCCGCTTCCTTCCGGACCGATGGCAATACGTTGCCCGGCAAGCTGTGTTAAACGATCAACAACATTCGTTCCACGATAGAAGATCCACAGCGGCTCACGGTACAGGCTGCCGAGCGATTCCAGTTCGTCCATATCGTCAGGTGCGGCGATTCCTGATTGAACAAAAGCCACCCGAACATCGGAATTCTTGTCCAGGAGCAATTCAAGATTCTCGACAGATCCCTTCGTCTGCTGGATTTCGAGCGTCACTCCTTCGCTCTTCAATAACTGCCGATAGCGTTCAGCAAATCGGCAATAGGCTCCATCGACCGCTCCGGCTGCCAACACAATTCGGCGCGGAGGGGGCGCTTCGACAAACAGAATATATGTCGCCACCAATCCGACAGCACTGGCTACAAAAACGCCCATCCAGATCAGGACGTGAGAGCGGGCTCTGGCAACTTTCCGTGTCATTTCGATCGTTCCTCCACCCGGTGTCTGGCCCGTGTTTACCATTCCTGCATTCAACGTCCTGCCGGAACGTGTTTAAATTCGCCTGCCTCGGGTCGATTGCAATTATCTTCGATACAACGATTTGGACCAAGATGAATTCGCGATCCCGGCTTTCGGACGAAGTCCAACACGCTTTCCCGTCCTGCGTTCTCACAATCAATGATTTGCCGCAAGCACGCTCGGATCGATTCTGAAATACTGCGCCAGCTTGCGAATCACTTGTCCCTGCAAACCCAATTTCCCTAAATTATGCTCGTTGCATCAGGCTAGGTGGGAGGGGGACTAAATTCTTA
>JANXOO010000500.1 GCA_025353525.1 Schlesneria sp.
GGGACGATTTGAATATCACCATCCGATTTTCACAACACAGCGTGCAGCGGCCCAGGCTCGTCATCACGAAGTGGTTTGTGCGAACCGCACGTCGTTTTGCGGTGCCTACTGGCGAAACGGTTTTCACGAAGACGGCGTCAACAGCGCTCTGGCCGTTGTCGACGCGATCCGGAATGCGAATCCGGTTGGCACTTCTCAACGAATGCATCCGGAACGATTGTCGGAAAGGAGCGCTCACTCGACGGGAGATGACCGTTCGGCAGGCGATGACGCGCCGCCCGCCCGTCATTCAGGAGAAACCGCTTGAGCCTTCACAGTTGTCTTTACGAGGGAATCGTCAGCCATCGGCGGATTGCACCGGTCCGTCACGAATTTCGGTACCGGCTTTTTCTGATGTATCTCGACCTGGACGAATTGCCGACGCTGTTTCGGGGTCGCTGGCTGTGGTCAGCCCATCGACCGAACCTCGCCTGGTTCCGGCGCGGAGATCACCTTGGTCCTGCCAACGTGCCACTTGCCGAATCGGTTCGCGACCTTGTTGCTACCCGAACGGGCCATCGTCCGTGCGGCCCGATCCGTTTACTGACTCACTTTCGCTACTGCGGATTCGCGATGAATCCGATCAGTCTTTACTACTGTTTCGGCACCGACGAACAAATCGAGTTTTTCGTGGCCGAAGTCAACAATACCCCGTGGGGTGAACAACATTGTTACGTGCTCGACAACCGTTCAAGCCTCGCCGCATCGGGCACAATCGTTGCACTATTCCGCAAATCAATGCACGTTTCGCCGTTTCTGGGGATGGACTTTGACTACCGGTTTCGACTGACGCCACCGGATCAGACTTTGACTGTCCACATCAAGAACCTGCCCCGTCAACCGACCAATCGCGATCGGATCTTCGACGCAACGCTCACGTTGAAACGCCGCGCATTCAGTGGACGCGGGCTCGCTTTCGTGTTGCTGAGGTATCCGTTGATGACCCTTCAGGTCTTTGCAGGAATCTACTGGCAAGCATTTCGGTTATGGCGAAAGCAGGTGCCGTACGTGCCGTATCCCGATCCAGATTCCGTGCATGCGTCCCGGTGCCAAAAAAACAGCCCTGATTTTGACAAGTCCACGTCACCCGACCTGGATGCAACCCACGAGTTGGAGCAATTCACTTTATGAGCAACCTGTCGACAGTCTCTGCTTCAACAACAGTGCCGCCTGGTCCGTTCGATCGCCTCGCTCGCCGGATTGTGGCCGGACACCTCGCCGACATGCGGCATGGCGCGATCACGATTCACGATGCAATCGGCACCCGTACATTCGGTCAGGATTCCGGATTGCATGTGACGCTACACGTACACCGACCCCGATTCTACCGGCAGGCCGTCCTCGGGGGTTCGCTGTCGGTGGCAGAGTCATACCTGCGTGGTGATTGGGACTGTGACAACCTGACCGATCTGATTCGAATCTTTGCTCGTAGTCAGGAGACCACCAATCCGCTCGACCGCGGCTGGGCGCAACTGGCTAACTTCGGGCAGAAACTGTTTCACTGGTGGCACCGGAATACGCGTGCCGGCAGTCGTCGCAATATCGCGGCGCACTATGATTTGGGCAATGATTTTTATCGACTGTGGCTCGACGAAACCATGGCTTATTCCAGCGGTATCTTTCCCGCACCCGATGCGACAATGCGTGACGCATCGATCGAAAAATTCGACCGCGTCTGCCGTCACCTTGAACTTCGCCCGTCTGACGAAGTTCTTGAAATCGGAACCGGCTGGGGCGGTTTTGCCATCCATGCCGTCAGGAATTACGGCTGTCGCGTGACAACGACGACGATCTCGCAACAACAATTCGATGTGGCCCAGGAACGAATCGCGGCTGCCGGTTTGCAAAGTCATATTTCACTGTTACTTTGCGACTATCGCGACCTGAAAGGACAATTTGACAAACTGGTTTCGATTGAAATGATCGAAGCAGTCGGACACAAGTTTCTCGACCAGTATTTTCGCAAATGCAGCGACCTGCTGAAACCGGACGGTTCAATGGTCCTGCAAGGGATCGTGATGCCGGAACGAGGTTATGCAACGTACCTGAAGTCGGTCGACTTTATTCAGCGTTATGTGTTCCCGGGCGGATGCCTGCCGTCGCTCGGATCGATCCTCGATTCAGTCGCCCGTGCGACCAATTTGCGACTGGCACGTGCCGAGGATTACGCTCCCCATTACGCGGAAACCTTGCGACGCTGGAGGCACGCGTTTCATCAGGAACTGGGCGAGGTGCACCGTCTGGGATACTCCCCGGAATTCGTCCGGTTGTGGAATTATTACCTGTGCTATTGCGAAGCCGCATTTGAAGAGCGATCTGTTGGCGTATTGCAGATTCAGTTCGACAAGCCCGAATGCCGCCGGGATCCGATTGATCGTGACAGGCGGGCTGATTCTGGCCGAGGCCGGTCGACACGAGACATGTCGCGCCCATCATTCATGGAACCTTCAAACTGTGAAGGGAGAGTTTTCGATGAGCATCTTGCAGCTCGGTATTGATGCCGTCGAACGGGGTATGGTCCCCGATATCCTGACGCGAATTGCGATTCGCCAACTGTGTCGCGCGCGTCAGCGCGAATCGGATGAAGGTCGGATCGACATCACCGGTTCGTCGCTGTCTGCGTTTCGCGAATCGATGCGTTCGGGGCCGATTGCGCTTGTACCCGACCTGGCAAACCGGCAGCACTATGAAGTTCCACAAGAGTTCTTCGCAGCAGTTCTGGGCCCGCGCCGCAAGTACAGTTGTTGTTACTTTCCCAACGAAAATTCGTCGTTGCAAGAAGCGGAAGAAGCCGCGTTGTCGGTGACCTGCCAGCGTGCGGAGATTGCCGACGGACAGCAAATTCTGGAACTTGGCTGCGGCTGGGGATCTCTCTCGTTATGGATGGCTGAGAAATACCCCGACAGCCGGATCACAGCGGTTTCAAACTCGCTTTCGCAACGGAATTTCATTGAAGCCGAAGCAACATTACGCGGTTTTAAAAACCTGCGCGTCATTACCGCCGACATGAACGATTTCTCGCCCGGTTCACAGGTCTTTGACCGGGTCGTCTCGGTAGAGATGTTCGAGCACATGCGGAATTACGATCTTTTGCTAAAGCGAATCGAAACCTGGCTCAATTTGGAAGGCAAACTGTTCGTTCACATTTTCTGCCATCGCAGCCTGTCGTATCCCTTCGAGACGGAAGGAGCTGCCAACTGGATGGGACGCTATTTCTTTTCCGGCGGAATCATGCCGGCAGCCGATTTGCTAAACAGCTTCAATCGGGATTTGATGGTGAGTCATCGGTACGACTGGAACGGCCAACATTATCGTCGTACCGCGGACGCGTGGCTGTTGAACCTGGACACTCGTCGTAGTGAAGTCCTGGGGATTCTCGGTAAAGTCTACGGCAAAAAAGATGCAGGTCTCTGGCTGAACCGCTGGCGCATGTTCTTTCTGGCTGTCGCCGAGCTTTTTGGCTTTGCCGGGGGCGAGGAATGGTTCGTCGCGCATTACCTGATGGAACGCTCAAAATTCGGATCTGCCTGGTTCAGAACGGCGTCGATGTGATATCACGACAACGGATTTGCGGACCGATTCTGCCCGGATCCGGCAACGGTCTACCTTTCGGGCAGGTCGCTGACAGAGTGGGTGAGGCACCAGGAAGGCATTGAGCCAGTCGCCGTTTTTCAGCCAGTCATTTTTGCTCAGACGGTCACGTTACACTTTAACATTGTTTGACTTTCAGATCCGGAAAGGATTCGAATGCTTTTGCAAACGATGTTGATCACGTTCGTGCTCATGATGTCGATCATGATCGGGATGTGGCTGTTAAGCGTCGCACTTCGTAATGCCAGTATTGTCGACCCGTTTTGGGGAACGGGATTTGTCATCGTGGCATTTGTTGCGATGTTCCTGAATCCTGCTGCGGCCACGCGCGTTCAGATACTCGTTGGCCTCACCACGGCGTGGGGGCTGCGGCTTTCACTATATCTACTATGGCGTAACATGGGGCACGGTGAAGATCGGCGCTACGCCGCGATGCGAGACCACTATGGCCCTCGATTCTGGTGGCAAAGTCTGTTCATCGTCTTCCTGTTGCAAGGTGCCATCCTGTGGTTCGTTTCGCTCCCGATTCAGGTTGCTGTCGCTACGAATATCACTGCGTCGCCCGGTTGGCTCGATGGAGCAGGCATCGTACTTTGGGTGATCGGGTTCTACTTCGAAACGGCCGCAGATTGGCAACTGTCGAATTTTCGGTCTGATCCGGCCAATTCAGGTCGCGTGATGGATCGCGGTGTCTGGCGGTTGACTCGCCACCCAAACTACTTCGGAGACTTTTGCGTATGGTGGGGCCTCTACCTGATCTCTGTCAGCGGAGGCGGTTTCTGGACGATCGGAAGCCCGATGTTAATGTCACTGTTTCTGATGAAAATCTCGGGTGTGACGCTGCTCGAAAGCACCATCGCCGATCGCCGTCCGGAATACGCGAGTTACAAGATGCGCACGAACGCATTCTTTCCCGGCCCCCGAAGACCGGTTTCATAGCCGCAACGCAGGGCTTTGTGGACCGGATATTCCGGTCTGGCAAACAGGACGAGTGCTAAACGTCGAAAAATGCAATTTGAATCGCGCAGTTCACGGAGTTTCAAGTGATCTGAGCAACTCGATGCGGTCAAACAGTGCCGGGCCGCCGATTGCGGTCGGAGCAAATCCTGTGAGAGTGAATTCTCCAAAATCCTTCCACAGGTCGCGTGTTACGACCGTCCAGTTTGCCGGTGGATGCGTCGCGACCCCGACTGCTTGCCACGCCGTCAGATTTTTTCCGGCAAAATATCGGCGTAGCGGCTGTTCAGCCGGGGGCCACTGACCTCGGTCGGCCAGTTCCAGCATGATTCCGGCCGCCTGCGGTGCCTTCCATGCAAAACGAAGGTAGCGGTACTCACCCACGACAGGTTGCTCGCGAATGCGAAAGTCCCATCCTGTGATTTGCGGAGAAAAACGTTGTGGCGGCGTGATTCGCAGACTCGACTCGCCCGAGTATTTGTCGGTGGTGATGAATTCAGCCGTTCCACTCCCTTCATTCAATGCCGTCGCAAGATTCCGATTGTCGTCAAGCAATACCATTTGTTGTTGTGGCTGTCGCAACCAGGCGATGATGTCAGCAGCATCTCGCGGAGTCACGGTTTTCACGAGGTCTTCCGGCATCATCGACACGGCAGACGCTTTTAATTCATCGACATCGTTTCGCAAAACAACCTGCTGCTTACCTTCGGGTTGCTTCAACGTGATGCTGGTCGGAGACTCGCTGGCAAGCAATCCGGCGATAGTTTGTCCACCCCTGGTTGTGACGATATATGTCATATACCCCGGTGAGATCGTTGTGTTCGGTGCGAGAATATCCTTGATGACAGTCTCTTCCGCTCGTTGAAATTCAGAACTCAGGTCAGGCCCCACGGCGACGCCCGTTCCGTGCGCCTGATGACACTTGCCACAAATTTCGCGAAACGCTTTTTGACCGTGAGCCACATCCCGAGGTTCTTTTAACGCGGCAGCGTATTTCGGGAATGCGTCCAGCGAGCTGTCACTCAAAATCGGGAAAATGCGACCGGCTTTGGTGCGCACAGACTCGTCTTTGTCTTCCAAAAGCAGCGACCGTTGCACTGCCGAAAGAGCGCCCATCGGAACCAGCTTCTGCTCCAATGCATCGATCAGGGCAGGAATCCGGTCTCGACGCGAAAACACCGAATTGAGAATGGCTTCACTCAAGCGAGGCGTGGCCGACTGCAATCCGTCGATCAATGCCTCGGCAATCCCGGCATCGTCCTCTGCAGTCAGTTCTGCCACGGCGTCCAGTCGTATTTCCGTAGTCACGGTCGCGTCGTTTAACAAGGCCATCGATCGATTCAATCGGGCCTCGCGTTCAGCAGTCGACTCGATTCGCATCAGGCGGACAAGCGATACCGCCGCCGCTCGCACGTCGGTCTCGTTATCCGAAGCCAGTCTCGCGAGTGCGGAACGCGCATCGTCGCTGATCCGGGTTTCAATCGAGCTGCTGAAACCGGCTTTGATCCCGCGCAAACATGTGGCTTGCAACGTGCCATCTTTGACTGCAGCAATCCCGATGATAGCGTCGCTTAACTCATGCACCTGCCGCTGGGCACCGATTGTAGAACACAGCGGTTCAACGATTGCCGTTGCCTGACCCAAGTCAGCCGGATTCGCAAGGAGTGCGTTCAGCATTTCGCCACATCGTCCCGAAAGCGAACTGAGGATCGCGGTTCTCATCCACAAGTCATTTCCATTTTGGCGAGCGAACCGGGTCAGGATCGGGAAAACGCGACGATCATGGCTTGCTCCAAGCGATAGTGCTAACTGAAGTCGTACATGAGGCGCCGCGTCGTCCGAAAGTCGCAGAGCTGCTTCAAGGAGTGCCGGTTCTGCGTCGAGCCGTGCCTCGGACAGCCTGAGCGCCAGTCGGCGAATTCCCGCGTCAGTGCTGCCCAATTGAACTTCCAGCACGTCTGACGTGAGTGTCCCAAGCCCTGCCAGAGTGTGTAACGCATTGATGACGGCGTCCGTCGAATCGGGAGTCGCTGTAATTCGAGCAACAGTCGCAGTCGCTTCGATTGCTTTTCTTTCAATGAGAAGTCGTCTGGCCGTCTGTCTCCGCCAGAGTCGCGGCGATCCGACTTCCATCGCAAGATTTTCAATTCCGAGTTGGCTCATATCATACGGTTTGGCAATTGAAGCGGCGTCGTTGACAATCCGCCAGATCCGACCGCGATCATTCCCGTTCGTCACACCGTATTGT
>JANXOO010000502.1 GCA_025353525.1 Schlesneria sp.
GTTTGCCGAACGACCGTCCAGTCGCAATCAGTGTTGGGCGCCTGGTCGATGTCAAAGGCCACACGCACCTGATCGACGCATGCGAACGGCTGAATCGCCGAAACGTCAACTTTCAATGTCATTTGCTCGGCGACGGACCACTCCGCTCGAAACTGTTACAACAAATTGAAGAGCGAGGGCTAAGCCGGATTGTTCAATTGCACGGTTCGCAATCGCCCGCTCAACTGGCCGAATGGTATCGCGCGGCGGATCTGTCGGTACTTGCCAGTCTGTCCGAAGGAGTTCCTAACGTCCTGATGGAATCGATTGCGTGTGGAACCCGGTTCGTCGCATCGAACGTCGGGGGCATCCCGGAAATTGCCGATCAGCACCTTGACAGGCTTGTCCCCGCTGCTGATCCGGCGGCGCTGGCCGACGCGATTGAGTCGCAATTGGCGATGAGGCGAACGGATTCTGTAACTCCAGGTCAGTTCGAACCGCTGACGGTCGAAGAATCTGCCCGATGTCTGTCTCGCGTATTGGAATCCGTTCGAATTCCGCAACCGCGCGTCGAAACGGCGAAGCCTCGAACGAACTCGTTGCGGCAACTGATTAAAACGATCCTTACGGCCTGTGTTCCTCGCAAACGGCTGCTGGTGCGCGGCCCGCAGTCGCCGGGCGGTCGCCCGCGAATGGCGCTCACCTTCGATGACGGGCCGCATCCGGACTTCACGCCGCAATTGCTCGACAAACTGCGGCAATTGAAATTGAAGGCGACCTTCTTTGTGGTGGGACGCAATGCCGAACGATATCCCGAGCTGGTGCAGCGGATGATCGAATCGGGCCACGAAGTTGCCAACCACACGTTTACTCATTCAGAACCGGCTCAAACGACAGCCAACGCGTTTCTGGAAGAAGTTCGACGTACCGACAATTTGCTGCAGCAATTGACCGGCCGAAATCCTTCATCGGTGCGACCACCCAAAGGGGAACTCACCTGGAGCAAGTTGCGCGGACTGTGGCGAGAACGAAAGACAGTGGCCTTGTGGAACGTCGACCCCAAAGATTTTCGGATGCAGAACGTCGACGAAATGAATCAGTGGTGCGAGGCATATCGACCGGCGGATGGTGATATCGTCCTGATGCATGATACGCATCCGTACGCCCTGAGGGCGATTGAAATGATGGCAGCGAACGGCGTCTTCAACCGATTTGAAACGACGACGATCGCACAGTGGATGGAGCGTTCTGTATCATGAATACACTTCTCGAACGACCGACACTTCCGAACACAACGACGCGGGCGCGACGATTGTTACTGATCGCGTACAATTTTCCGCCGGTCGGCGGCGCGGGAGTTCAACGTCCCGTGAAGTGGGTGAAAAACTTTCGCCGATTCGGTTGGGATGTCACCGTGCTGACGGTCGAAAATCCGTCCGTCCCGGTCCGCGACGAAAGTCTGTTGAAAGATATCCCGGAAGATGTTCGAATCGTCCGGGCGAGAACGTACGAACCCGATTACAAGACAAAACAGGGCCTCGTCGAGCCTGCGTCAGCGCGACCCCAGGGGTTCATGGCGCGAGTCAAGTCTGCCGTGAAGGGGCTCGTCAAACGGGCGGTCAAATTGTTCCTTCAGCCAGATCCTCAAGTGTTGTGGGTACCAAACGCCATTCGGGCTGGTCGCAAAATTCTTCGCGAAGTGCCGCACGACGCGATTCTGGTGACCGCACCCGCCTATTCCAGTTTCTTCATTGGAACGTCATTGAAACGATCGTTCGGATTGCCGCTGGTCCTGGACTTTCGTGACGAATGGGACATGAGTGGTCGTTACCTGGAAAACGCTCAACGCGACCTGCTCTCCACGACCATTCAGAAACGAATGCAACAGTTTGTGCTGCGACGAGCCGACGCCGTCGTGGCGACGACGAAAGCCAGTACGGCGAACCTCAAGGAAAAACTCGGCAATCTGAACAAGTCGGATATCCGAACCGTCACCGTCTATAACGGTTTCGACGCGGAAGACTTCGAGTCGGCCATCAACGACACAGAACTGCGTCGCGATGTGAAGGCAACTTTGCAGTCCGCTCCCGCAGTATTTCGCCTGCTCTATACGGGAACGCTTTGGAATCTGACGACGATCGAACCGCTTGTTGACGCCGTGTTGCGGCTTCACGCGACATCGCCGGAACTCGTGGCACGACTGGAACTGGTTTGCGTCGGTCGCAAGACTGCCGATCAAACGACGATTCTCGAACGACTGCGAACGACAGGATGTCGGCTGGAATTGATCGACTACTGCGAACACTCCAAAGCTCTCGAGTGGCTCCGTTCGGCAGATGCGCTGTGTTTGTTACTCAGTGATGTTCCCGGAGCTGAACGGGTCGTTCCCGCCAAACTGTTCGAATACCTTGCGAATCGTCGTGAGATGCTGGCCATCGTGCCAGATGGTGAAACAGCCGGAATCGTTCGGCGTTATTTTCCCAAAGGTCAAATTGAGCCAAAAGAGATTGACCGAATCGCGACGTGGTTAAAGGTTCGGCTTGAAGGCAACGTCGATCCCGACGCGGCATTCGATCCCTCGGCCGACATCGACGAATACAGCCGAACGGCACAAACACAACAATTGGTCGAGTTGCTCGACGAACTGGTGGCAAGTCGTACGAACAGGGCAAGCCCGATGGCATGAAGTACCCGGTCTGATTGTTTTGTTTTTTCAGAAAAACGCGCGATGACGACAATCCTTCAAATCTTGTTCTGGTTCAGCGCACTTGGGCTGGGATACATCTTTGCCGGGTATCCCGCACTGGTCTGGTTTCGCGCCCTTCGATGGCCGGGGAAAGTCGTCAAGGATGGTCTGCGCCGCAGCCTGTCAGTGGTGATCGTGGCTCATAATGAAGAAACAACGCTGCCGCGGAAGATTGCCAGCTTGTTGTCGTGCGAGAAGTCTGAATGGATTGAAGAGATCCTGATCGGTTCGGATGGGTCAACGGACAACACTTATGCAGTCGTTGCAGCCCACACCGACAGTCGGGTGCGCGCGATCGAATTCAAGGAACGGCGCGGCAAACCTGCGGTATTGAACGCACTGGTTCCAATGTGCAACAGTGAATTCGTTTTGTTCGCCGACGCGCGGCAGGATTTCGACGAGCAATGCCTTGCGAGATTGCTCGAGAACTTTGCCGATCCTGCTGTTGGAGTGGTCTCGGGAGAACTGGTGCTGCGCAGTGAACCGGGCGAAACAACCGTCGCACAGGGAATCGGGTTCTATTGGAAGTATGAAAAATTCATCCGCAAGTGTGAAAGTCGTTACGCGGGAGTTCCTGGTGCGACGGGAGCCTGTTACGTGATCCGCAAATCGGTCTTTCGGCCGATCCCCGAGCAAACGATTCTTGACGATGTTGCGATCCCGATGCAGGCGGTCGTCCAGGGATATCGTTGTTTGTTTGAGCCCGAGGCGATGATCTACGATGTTGCAGCACAATCAACGAAAAAAGAAGCGGTTCGCAAACGCCGCACGATCGCAGGCGCCGCGCAGTTATTGCGACTCTTTCCTGAATGGATCCGGCCCTCGAACAATCCGCTGTGGCTGGAATACATCTCTCACAAAA
The DNA here is from genome assembly GCA_025353525.1 of Schlesneria sp. Taxonomy (GTDB): domain Bacteria; phylum Planctomycetota; class Planctomycetia; order Planctomycetales; family Planctomycetaceae; genus Schlesneria. The sequence continues at coordinate 3,588 of JANXOO010000502.1, forward strand.
TGTTAAGACTCGTTTCTCCGGTCCTGCTACTGATGGCGCTGATCTCCAATGCCTGGCTGCTGTCGATGCCCGTCTATGCTTTGCTGTTCGGCGCTCAAGTGGCATTTTATTTTGCTGCAGCCACAGGCTGGGTATGTCAAATACAAGGTCGCCGGATTGCGTGTTGCGGTGCACCGCTGATGTTTCTGGCGCTGAACCTGACGACGCTGCTGGCACTCTGGGATGCACTTCGTTCGCGGTACCGGGTCACGTGGCAGAAGTTATAGGAAGTCGGGCGGCGTGGCCTGCAATGTCTGGCGTGGCCTGCAATGTCTGACGAATTCCGGTGTCTTCGGACTGCGGTCTGTTGAACGGGGTTGCGACAACGTTTTGGTCAATCAGGACATCGGTTCATTCGCTGATGCCAGCCAACCGGTGGACGGCCTTCCATTCATCGTGCGTGACCGGCTGAATTGAGAGTCTCATTCCTCGCTTCATGACGAGCATTCCGCTGGTGGCCTCGTCGTCTTTCAACATGTCTCGCGTGACCGGATTCGGAAATTTAGTGACCAGTGTCACATCGACCATAAACCAGCGCGGCTGATCCGGGTCGCTCGATGCATCATAGTATTTGCTTCGGCTGTCGAATGCCGTGAAATCGGCGTAGCCCGATTTCACGATTCGCATACTGCCAAAAATACCGAGCGGTTCTTCGCGACTGTGGTAGAACAACACCTGGTCGCCAACGTTGACGTCATCCCTCAGAAAGTTTCGAGCCTGGTAGTTGCGAACGCCGTCCCACGGGGCCGTCTGCCGGGCAGCCTTTGCCAGATGGTCGATCGAAAAAGTTGACGGCTCGGATTTGAACAGCCAATAACGCATGTTCTGTTCTGCGACCGACGATGCCTTCATTTCAAGTCACCTTTTGAGGGTATTGGCTGCCTGATAATTCACGGGGCCATTCGCCGGGACCGGGTATCCGGGACTGGCATTGAGGGAATTCCGTATTCAGCATTACACTTTGCTGTTTGCCAATCCGTGGCTGCAGCCTCAGCCCATCGATGGCCTGATTGTCACGAGTGTGTCATAATGGAAAGGTGCTTTCAAATATGGGACTGATTTCGGAATTCAAGGCATTTATTCAGCGGGGAAACGTCGTCGATCTTGCTGTCGCCGTCATCATGGGTACGTCGTTTGAGAAAATCGTTAAATCACTTGTTGCAGATGTCCTGATGCCGCCGATCGGATACATTGTCGGAGGCACAAAATTCACCGAACTGAAATATACGCTTCCAAAAATCGCTTTTTCCGATCCACTCGACGGAAGTCTCAAAGTCATCGACCCGCCGACGGTCAATTACGGGAACTTTCTGCAAAGCACGTTCGACTTCCTGATCGTCTCGATTTGCGTTTTCGCGATGGTGAAAGCGATGAATTCGATGAAAAAGAAAGTCGATACCGCCCCACCGGCTCCGCCTGAACCAACTCCGACAGAAATATTGCTAACGGAGATTCGGGACGCACTCAAGGCTCGATGAGTGCTTGTGCTACATGAACGGAAACGGTCTCACAATCGATGCCTTCAACCGGACCGCGAGCAGAAGAAGAACAGATGTTACATCCGGAAGCGACCGCATTCCTCGAGCAGATTGCCCGGCAAAAAGCTCATTCGATCGAAACGCTGCCACTCGACGTTGTACGTCGAGCGGCACTCGTCGGAAGTCAACCGTCCCCCGATGCGCCGTCACTGGCCAAAATCGAAAACCTCAGTATCGACCGACCCGACGGAACACGCCTTCCGATCCGGATCTACGTTCCATTGGGAACAGGGCCGTTCGCGTCGTGCCTGTATTTTCATGGCGGCGGGTGGGTTCTGAACAGCATTGATACTCATGACGAACTCGTCCGGCGGCTGGCAGCCGAATCAGGATGCGTTTTCGTCAACGTCGACTACCGATTGGCTCCCGAACATAAATATCCGGCAGCCGCTGAAGATGCCTGGACGGCACTCAACTGGGTCCGTGAAAACTCTTCATTGATCGGATGCGACCCGAACCGGATCGCTGTCGCTGGCGACAGTGCGGGAGGTAATCTTGCGACGGTCGTGTGTCTGATGACTCGGGATCGAGGTGGACCCCCGGTTTCTTTTCAGGCGTTGATTTACCCGATTGTCGATTGCGACTTTGATCGGTCTTCGTATCACAAAAACGCCGAAGGATATTTTCTGACTCGCCGCGAAATGTTGTGGTTCTGGAATCACTACGTCACATCGCCCGATCAGATGCACGAACCCTTCGCATCACCGCTGAGGGCCGCATCACTTCGCGGGCTTCCACCGGCATTGATCCTGACGGCAGAATACGATCCGCTTTGCGATGAGGGTGAAGCGTATGCAGAATCGCTGCGAAACGCAGGAATACCGGTGACGTTGCATCGCTACGAGGGAATGATACACGCATTCGTACGACGAACAGCTCAATTCGAAGCGGCACGTTCGGCAATCCGCGAGATTGGCGGACACCTGAAAGCCGCCCTGGGACTCAGAACGCCATCCTGCGAGGGGTGACCATGACAAATCAAAGTCACACGCCTTGTTGGAGTTCAGGCTTTAGCCTGTCTTCATCCCCGCCCGGTCAAACAAATCCAATTGTTCAAAAAGCGTCCGACATCAAAAGTCAGTGTTTCCTGCGGCACTCACCGTGTTCCCTGAACCACATCATTACACCGTGACCTCTGTTCCCTGGCGGCTGTTCCCCTGACCACACATCCATATCACGCACCTCGCAAAGTTTGCCCTCATCGGTTAAATACGGGGGGAAAATCGGACTCGTATCTGATATCTCGTTAACCGCTTTCTCCCGTTTTTCGCAAAACATCCAAAGATAGAACACTCGAGCATGCATAAATACGTCATCATGGGTGCCCAGGGCTGTGGCAAGGGAACTCAGGCGAAGCTGTTGAAACAACAGTTCGACATCGTCCATATTTCCGTCGGCGACATCTTTCGGTGGCACATTCAGTCGCATACGAAACTGGGGGCACGAATCAAACGCCTGATCGCCGCCGGGAACATGGTCGACGACGAAACCGTTGAACAGATCATTCGCGAACGACTCGCACTGCACGACTGGAACTTCGGATTCATTCTGGACGGTTTTCCACGAACGAAGATCCAGGCAGAATTCTTCCTCGAAAGTTACGATATCGATGCTGTCATCCACATCGTGGTGCCAGATGCAATCGTCTTTGAACGGGTCCTGGCTCGACGCCTTTGCAGTCAATGCGGCCTGGACTACAACCTGATTCACCATCGCCCGGCGGCGGTCGACACGTGCGATGTCTGCGGCGGAAAACTCGTCATTCGCAGCGATGATAATGAAGAGGGACTCAGGCAGCGGCTGAAAGACTATCGAACGCAAACCGAGCCCGTTCTCGATCTGTTTGCCAGAAAAGAACTGGTGATCCAGACCGATGGCGCCCGGTGCATCGACGATGTCCAGAAGGACATCCAGTCACAGCTGAAACCTCGATCAATGAAGTAACCCGCCTGGCGTTACACGATGCAGTGCAGAGGATCGGCCAGATAATACATTGCTTCCAGGACACGCGGGTTGTCTGCAGTGACCAGCGGCCCCGGAGTAATAATCTCGAGCGGAACCGAATCGATTTTTTCCTTGTTGCGGGCAATGAATTGACCCAGGAAGAGAGCGGTCTGGTGAATTCGGCAGACGGGATTGACGGCTGATGCTGCCAGAGTCCCTTTTTTGATTGCGTCGAGTCCTTCTTTTTGTCCGTCGACGGCAACGACGACCATCTTTTCGTGAATCGTTCCCTTCAGCGCCGGGATCGATCCAAGCGCCATGTCGTCGCTATGGAAGAAGGCACCGGCGATCGGCGTCGATTCCTGTTGCAATAACGCTTCGAACGTATTGCGAGCCTTTTCTTTTTTCCAGTCGCACCATCGAACGCCACCTCCGGCGACCTGAATGTCAGGATACTGCTTGACGATGTTTTCGAATCCCTGTCGCCGACCCTGAGCTCCGCTGTGGCCGTCCAGACCCCCGATATGAATCACCTTTCCTTTGCCGCCGATCTTTTGAACCAGATGTCCAACACTCTTTTCTGCCATATCGACGTGATCGGGAGTCACCTCGCACCAGACTCCGGTCGAACGCATCTTGTCCATGCTGACCAGCAGCGTATCCATCGAGATGACGGGGATTCCGCGATCCCTCAGTTGCTTGCAGGGCTCAGCCAGTGAATCAATCTGAACCGCCTGGAAGCAGCAAAAATCCCAATTGCGACTGGTCATCGAATCAATCTTGTCGCGCTGCCGGCCAGGGTCGAATTCGCCATCGAACCATTCAATTTCGACGTTCAGCAATTTCCCCCAAAGTTCAGCGGTCTGCTTCCCCAGTTCGCACCAGGTACTTTGCAAGCCGGCATTCGAGAATGCTGCTCGCAACGGTTTTGATGATCCCCGCCTGGATCCGGTTCCTTCAGTCGTCGTCGAACCAGTCGAACAACCGGCGATTGACAAACCGAGTCCCGTTGCCGAACCGACCGCCATTGTTTCCAAAAAGTCACGTCGTGATGCTGTCATTGTGTACCTTGTGTGGGGTGGGCTGACGCTGAAATGAATCCCGATTTCAAAATCGATGACGGGACATCAGGGAAGGGTGAATCTGCTCAAATAGTCATCGCGCTAACGCCACGCAATGGGAGGTGAAACACATACCGCCCGTCGTGCAAAGCGAATCCACTGTCGAATGCTGATTGCCGCCAATGGCACCGGAACATCTTTCGCCGTTTGGCCTTCCGGTGAAAATCATGTTGTAAAGAAGTCCCGATCGATGCCGCAGAGTATAACAATTGACGCAAAGCCGTTCGAGGCAATCGGACATCGGTCAGAAACTTGTGCCGAAGTCCACCATATTTCCGGATCCTCCGATGATCCGAAACGAGGTTGATCCGTTATCGAAGTTGAGATTTACGTGAACTTCCATCGAACACCTCCCACCGGGTTGCTCAGACGGTTATAATTCACGGTATCGATTTCCGTGTGCGCCGAAGGCTCGCGCAATCCGCGACGAGGAATGGAAGAATGACCTGTATCCCGATTCCAGTTTGCCGACGCTTTGCCATTCGGCCCATGATTCTGGCTTTGAATCTGCTAATCGCAGCGAGGCCGGTCGTTGCTGCCGACGAACCGCCCGCAAAAAAAGTTCCGCTCGGACAATTCGTCACCGTGACAAGTCCGGTGGATGACGCTGTCTTCAGCCGAATTTCGAATCTTGCGATCAAGATCCAGCAACAAGCGATTCAGGAAGACCGGACTGCGGTGCTCGTTCTTCAAATCGATCCCGGTACCAGTCAGTTCCATCACGTTCAGGGTTTGGCAAAATTTCTGACATCGGCTCAAGTCTCGAACATCACAACCGTCGCATGGGTTCCCGCGACCGTCACCGGTCCGAATGTCGTCGTCGCCCTGGCCTGTAAACAGATTGTCTTGCACCCCGACGCTGAACTCGGCGATATTGGACGGGGCAAGCCTCTTGACCCTGAAGAAGAACAGGCGATCCTCGCGCTGGCTCAAAAGAGGCACAATACGAAGGTCAATTCAGCCATCGTTCGAGGGATGATGGACCAGCAAGAACAGCTTTGGCGAGTGCGCGTGCGCGCCCTGCAGGGGGGTGCCGAAGAGCTGGAATCCCGAGTTGTCACGAAAAGGGAACTCGAAACCTTGCGCCGTACGAACGTCACCATCGAAAATCTTGAAGTCGTCAAAGATGCGGGGGTCCTGGGTGTGTTTCGCGGAAGCGCTGCCCGATCTTTTGATATCCTTGTCGCTCAGACAGCCGAGACACGAGGAGCGGTTGCGGCGCTCTACGGACTGCAGCGCGAATCGATGCGCGAACCAGTCACCGAAAAGGAAAATCGCAGGGTCCGTTTGATCAAGGTTGATGGCGTCATCGACCGATTGCAGGAAAGTTTTTTGTTGCGGCAGATCGACCGGGCAATCGCCGAAGGATCGCAATCGATCGTCTTCCAGATCGATTCGCCGGGTGGACTGCTGTTATCCAGCATCAATCTTGCTGAAACGATTGCCGATCTTTCGTCGCGAAAAATCAGAACTATCGCCTATGTACCACACGAAGCGTACAGCGGAGCGGCGATTATTTCACTGGGTTGTGATGAAATCTATTTACATCCCGATGCCAAAATCGGCGACGCAGGCCCGATTGAAATGAGGCCCGGTCAGGCATTTGAACGTGCTCCTGAAAAAATCCTGAGTCCATTGAAGGTCGCGCTACGACAATTAGCCGAGAAAAAGCACCGACCGATTGCGATCTGCGAAGCGATGGCCGATCGAACGATGCATGTTTTTCAGGTGACCCATCGGGATAACGGACAGGTCTGGTACATGTCCCAACCCGACATCCACGCGGCAAACGGAGAATGGATTCAGGGGCCACAAATGCGTGAAACAAACGGAGAACTTCTGTTTACCGCCAGCGGTGTCCGGGCGAACGAAGTGAAACTCGCCGAAATCCCCGTCAGCGACCTGGACGATTTGAAGTCACGGATCGGCGTTCCGCCGGGCATGAAACTGATCCCGGTCGAAAAAACCTGGGTCGACCAATTGGTGTTTACGTTAAATCATCCTGCAATGGTCATGTTGATGATTGTATTGGGCGTCGCGCTGATTTATCTCGAATTGCACTTTATGACCGGTATCCTGGGGATACTGTCGGTCCTTTGCTTTGCGCTCTTTTTCTGGAGCAGTTTTATGGGCGGGACTGCAGGCTGGCTCGAGGTTGTCCTGTTCGTATTGGGTGTCGGCTGTCTGTCGCTGGAAATCTTCGTCATCCCGGGATTCGGTGTATTCGGCGTATCGGGAATTCTGATGATCCTTGCGTCATTGATCATGGCGGGGCACTCGTGGTCATTCGATTTGGCAACGAACATCGAAGAACTGACCTGGCAAACAGGGCAAGTACTGGCCTCGCTGGGAATCGTCGCGTTAATCGGAATTCTGATCGCGAAATTTCTGCCATCGATGCCAGGATTCGATTCGATGATCCTTGGCCCGCCGGGCGATGCTGCCGATGAACCTCGCTTGCGTCTGGAACCGTCTCCCGCTGCAGGGGTCTTCGGGAGTGCGATATCATCCGGCGACAAAGGAGTGGCCCTGACGATGTTGCGACCAGCCGGAAAGGCGCGGATTGAAAACCATGTCGTTGATGTGGTCAGCGAAGGCCCCTTTATTTCCGCCGAAGCAGAACTGGAAGTGATTGCTGTGACAGGCAATCGGATCGTTGTTCGTCAGGCCTGAATCAAAGGATTCGCGGTGCTGCTGTGAGATGCGGAAGCTTCCCTGTTCGGCCGGGCGCTGATTCGATTCAGTACAGGTTCAATGTCGTACGAGCGGATCGACGATCAGACCGATGATCGCCGCTCCCAGTACTATGACCGGTTCGGGAAGCTTTTTGAATCGCAGCAGCAAGCCGATCGTCACGAGCAGCAAAACGATTTTGGGCAGTTCAGGTGTTCCATCGGCCTGTAAAATCGTGCGTCGGCCAAGCACAATGCACGACCCGGCGATGGCACCCACAGCGGCAGCAGTGACACCGTCGACGAAGGCCACGATTCCAGGCCGTTTGCCATGCTTCCTGAACCAGGGTGCAGGAATGATCGTCAACAGATAACAGGGCAGAAAAGTCGCCAATGCGGCGACGGACGCTCCTGCGAAGCCTGCCCGGAAACTGGTTCCTCGTCCCGTTACAATGTACCCGATGAATCCGGTCGTGATCACCACCGGTCCCGGTGTAATCATGGCAACGGCGACTGCGTCGAGGAATTCGCGATCATTCAACCAGCCGTATTCCCTGACGACTCCGCCGTACAGGAACGGCACGATAGCCAACCCGCTGCCAAAGACAAATGCTCCGGCTCCTGTAAAGTAAATGGCAATCTTCGTCAGAAGTTCTCCCTGTGATGCGTCGGCAAAAGGGGGTATTCCCAGGAGCGGCGGAAAGAAACACGCGGCAGCAATCGGTCCCCTGGGCTGCAGGCGAGTCCGAACGGCCCAGACCAGAATTCCTGCGGCAAGGAACAGATAAATACTCTCGGATTCGGTGGTGATTGTGACTGCGGCACTCGACAGATAGATCCCCGCCAACAACCAATTCGTGCCGACGGTCTTATGCGTCAGCTTGTAAGCGCTGATTGAAATAATGCCGATGACGCTCGCTCCGACACCATAAAACACCGACTGCATCCAGTGGAGGCCGCCGAATTCGACATACGCCCACCCGAGCGCCACCACCATCAGGAATGACGGCAGGACGAACGCGATACCAACAATCGTTGCTCCGGTGAGGCTGTAATGGACATAACCAAGATAAATCGCCAGTTGCGCCGCCAGCGGTCCTGGCATGAGCTGTGCCAGCGTCAGGCCTTCCTTGTATTCCGCTTCCGAAATCCATTTCCGTTGTTCGACGAGATCCCGGTGCATCGAGCCGACCAGCGCGACCGGTCCGCCAAATCCGATGGTACCCAGTTTCAGTACGTACCGTACCAGTTGCCCTAACGAATAGGCCGGAACGATTTTCGCGTCAGGCGCGTCCAGCGAATGATCGGTTGTCAAAGCAGATCCATCTTTCCATTCAAATATCTTCGGGGTTCGCTCACCATAAAGATAACACTGCCGTCTGAAATGGCAAAAGCAGGCATGTCGCCAGACTCTGGACGCCATCCGGGCGTCACTGACGAATGGGCGGAAGTTGTGCATGACGCGGATCCGAAAGCGTACTTTGATACGATTCCTCACAACCAACTTCTCAAGGCGGTCGGGATGCGTGTTTCGGATCGGCAGGTGTTGCACTTGCTGCGCATGTGGCTGGAAGCGGATGTCATTGAAACGGATGCTGAAGGTCGCTCGCGGGGAAATCGTCCCGGACAGGGAACGCCTCAGCGGGAGTGATCTCTCCCTTGTTGGCGAATATTTAAACGCAAGGGCGCAAAGTAAGAGTGAACTTCGTGTGACACGCTGTTATCAATTCAAGGCCGACCTGGCCATGTCGGTCTTTCGTTCAAATTAACCGGCGGCGTACTCGCCGTCCGTGTTGAATGCCTTGTTCGGCATTTCGTGAATGAGGATACAAATTTGATTCAGCCGATGACAACGAGCGATCGTAAAAAATGTT
>JANXOO010000508.1 GCA_025353525.1 Schlesneria sp.
CGGCTTGTGACAGAACGTTCCTTCTGCTGCCGTTCCGATGATCCGCCATGACGGAGCAGACGGATGCTTTTCCATGCGGACCTTGTATCCGGACGGAGCCATATAGACCTTGCCAGGCAGCAGCGGAATGCTGACCTTGTCATTGTTTCGCTTCCAGGAAATTTCCTGCTGCCGCAAATCGGCCAGCGCGTCCTCGGGAATATAGACGAGGTTCGGGAAGTGGCGATCGATTCCGTATCCGCCCGGCTGAACATCAATCCATGCCGAATACTCCAGGACCACATCGTCAAACGTTCGGCCGTTATAGCGGCGACTGTTGACCTGCAGTTCTTCGCCAAGACTCCAGCCTGGGAAGACAAGCGCGCCACCCGCGTGCTCTTCTTCGACGTTCCCCATCAGATTGGCTGCGTAGCTGATCTGGGTTTTGACTTCCTTTTTACAGTAGCCGAAATAGTTGTCGGCAATAATGGTGACGATCACACCCGATCCGTCGCGGCAGGTGATCTTGAATGCCTCGCCATCGTTATAAAGTTCGTCGTCACGTTCCCAGCACATTCGGTCGCTCACCTGGCGCGGTGTCGCCACGCTGACGTGGGGCAGCTTCAATTGTTTTTTGGTCAATTGCGTCAGGTGAGGGGCCAGGATCACGCATCCCGTATGCCCCGACCAGTGTTCGACATCAAGCGCGGCGTCGTTGACGGGAACGAACGGATCGCCGGCATTTCCAAAAATCGACTCGACAAAATCGAGATTACTAACAAGAGCCCCCGGTGCAAAAAACCGGACTTCCATCGTCTTTTGCGGGCAATAGCCGGGAACTTCGGGGCAGACGATCGGTCGCAACAGGATGGTCGTCCAGCACCGGGCTTTTTCTGCCTGATTGGAGGTGAATGGAAGTTTCAGCAATTCGTCAGGAGCATTCATCGCATGACGAAACAATTCAACATAGGTCTGCCTGGGGACGGCCCGCTTGTCACCCGGTATTGCCAGACCGCCTTCGCAGACGTGAAATGTGCCGACTGTCGTCCGCCGATCCGATCGGGGATTATGCAATGCACCGTTCCGAACGCGATACGAATGGAGATACTCACTTTCGAATTCGTCTCCGTCAGCGGGAAACGATAATTCCCGAGTCAACCCGTGCCGGTCCAGAACAATTCCGCGACCGGGAACTCGCAACGGTTCCCCGGCTGCATTCGAAACTGCCTGATGGCTTTTTGCCGCGCCACTTCTTGCTGCGCCGCCTGGCCCATGGCTCGCAACCGCAGCCTCTTCGGCCAACACTCCTGCAAAGTAGCGATTCAAAAACGTCTCGATTCGATGATCGACGGGACACCGATGGTTGTACAACAACCGCGTCTTTTCGCGAAAATTGGTAATCAAGCCGGCGGCGAGTTCAACCAGCTCCATCCCGCCGGCCGCTTGCGCCACCGGCAGACCGTTGGCCGCCAGCTTCAGATTGAGATACCGCAGCATCTCGATCCGCTCTTTTCCCCGGTCGGCAGTGTCCTCGTCGGTATGAAAACCGAGAGAGAGTTTCATGTCATTCAATTTAAAAACCTGTCTACGTCATTTCGACTTTTCACGGCGCAGAATGAGGCATTCATTCGGTTACGCGCTTCCGCAGTTCACGCGGGGACTCTGTTAAAGTCACCATTATCCAGGCGAATCTGCCTCTGGCACAAGCGTCATTCAGCGCACATCATCTTACTTGAAACAGGCTTGCATGGAATCATCGGACAATCCGAAACCACCTGTGGAAACCCGCAGCTACCTGCGGATATCCGCAATGCAGAAACTGCCGTAGGTATGGACGCGATCTTTTGCGTGAAGTTCCTTCGCAAGCGGATTGTTGTAATGAAGTATTTCCGCAAGCTTTTTCTTCTTACCGTCGACCGTCACTTCGATCGGATTGATGAAAGTTCCATCCAGACCGGCACTCCGCCATAGAACTCGAGCCGTCGGCGACGCCTTGTTCAGGATTGCCTGCCATTCCGCCGTCAATATTTTTTTCGCCGGGTCCTTGGACAACCAGTCCATATGGTCGAGCAGAACGAATCGTGAGATCGGCTGATCGGCCTGTTCGAGGAACCCCTGAACGGTATTTGTGTGCGTGGTGACCTGATCGACAACCCCGGCTTTCAGCCGGTCAAAATTCTCGCGTTTGAGGTATTCCGGGCAGGCATCGGGAGAATACTCACCGGTCAGATAGACGCGCCACGCGTAGTTGTCTTTCAGCGGAATTTTGGTGAAGACCGCTTCGACACGATCGACCACGAATTGCAGAATTCCACCCGGATATCCTTCATCGATCTGTTTGCGTTGAGCCCGTGGAACGCCGAGCAGCGACAGTGTGACATCGCGCCGCATTGCGAACTTGATCATCGGACGCCAGAGTTTTTTCGCCAGATCGTACTGATCGAACAGACTTTTTTGCTGTTCCACATTTTCGGCTGCCAGCAACGCGTTCACGGCGTCACGCATTTTGGCGATCCGGTCGACGTAGTAATTGACGAACCATGCAAACGTCCCGCTCGTACATCGAAAATAGAACGACTTTCTGCGGCCGACCCGAAACAACGTTCCCTTGCGATCCCAGTACTGACGGACCTCGTCCGTCAAATGAGGCCGTAGTTGCGACGGATAAACCGTATTCCATTCGGGAAGACTGCCCTTACCGAACAGTTTCCAGAACGTGTCGTAATCCAGGTGCCGAAGTCCGGCCTGCTTCAGATCGAGCAGTGCGTTCTGCCTGGGATTCATGTCGACGGCGTGAACGTGACCCGCTCCGGCAAGAGCGTAATCAAGAGCGTTACATCCCGCCGACGTAATGACGACGACCCGATCCTGCGGAGTCAGTTCGAGAGCGACTCGGTCGAGTCGAGGATCTTCCCAACATTGATTGTAAACAATATTCCGTCCGTGGACGAGATTGAACCAGGTCTTGCTAAGTCGTTCGACAACCATGTTTTGGTCTGTTCGTAAAGGTTGATTTTGCAGAGTCAGTCGAGCGGTGGATCGCAGATTGTCAGCAACAGATGGAGAAAAGTCGACAGACAGGAACGGAAATACCGTTCGCTGAAAAAGGGGAACAGGCCCCCGGAAGATCTGAAGCCAGTTCCCGTTTTCAGCCGGTCAATTTTCCACTGCCGGTCGCCAATAAACACCGGTCGCCAAAAAAGC
>JANXOO010000513.1 GCA_025353525.1 Schlesneria sp.
CGTAGGGGAAGCGGCAAAAGGGACAGGGTGCGCCGGTAAAAGCCGGAAGAAAGTAGCAGATGCAAGTTCTGTACGAACAAAGGACTAGCGAACCAGTTCGGCTTCGAGTCATGCGTCAAACCTCGCGAGGGATTTGGCGAAGCGTTGACAGAAGAGTGTCCAGGCCAGCGATTGAGCTCCGAAATCATCACTCGGGCGTGTCGACCTTGTCCTGTCAAGGGGAAGACAACATGAAGCGGTACGTGAAACGCGAGTCCCGCTTTGACGCCCCGGAGTCAGTGACACTGTGCACGGACAGAAGCTTTCTTCGCGGAAACCGGGAGGCCGCGTTGGTTCCCTGCGGCGATCACTCGCCGATGGGACGGTCGGACAAGGCGCGATGCCACACAGCCGACATGTACGCCACCGAGGAGTCGGGCGATCTCGTAGTACCTTCGAAGCGGGCGAACAAACCCGAAACATCGGTGGCGGAGTCCGTGGAGGAAAGGGGATCGACCAAGGGAACTGTCAATCAAATGGCCTCATCCCGGACACTGAGTCGGAATAGACGAGGGTTTGTTTGGTTGGCAACGGCATGTAACGTTGCACGAGCAACGGACCGTCATACCCAAGGTAGGAGCCGGATGCGGTGGTTCCGCACGCACGGATCTGTGCGGGGGGTGGCTCGAAAGGGCCATTCCTACCGCGACTTCCCTTTGAATTCTCCTCAATGTCGAGTTCCCTGACATTTCCGAATCCGCCCCTGTGGAAATCATTTGGCGAGTAGCGCCGTTTGCCGAGTCCAAAAAGTCGCTTCTTCTTTCATCCCGTGCAACGCTGCGAATTCGGCAAGCTTTTGACTTCGGTCGTGAGCGTTGGTCCCGCATGTCCACCAGATCTTCGGCTGGCATTCCGGACAGAATTCGATCGAGTGTAAATCACTTTCTTCGCGACTTCGCGAGCCGTTCATGCAACACTCGTAAGCGGCACAATGGGGAATGCCCAGCATATGCCCGGTTTCATGGACTGCCGTCTTGAGTGTCCTCTTCAGACATAACCGGAATTCAGCAACCCCGACGTGCGGATCACCGTTGCGGTGAAGTGACCAGACTCCAACCCTGTCAGAAAGGGATGCGGAACCGAAGACCCAGTTAAGGTTACCAGGCCAAAGGTCGCAAGTGACGAGGCCGATCACGGCGATCGCATCAAGAGGACGTTGCGGTTTCAGTACGTCGTTCAGAATCCATGTGGAAAGAATCTGTTCTGTGTTATCTCGCATCCGACGTGCGGTTTCAGGAATGTCGCCGAGTGGCCGGGGATCGAGCGTTTTCACTTCGATCCCGAAATAGATCGACATGAAATCTGCTGTCTGTTCGACTATCTTTTGCTGTGTCTCGTCGAATTCTCCGAGCGGCTGCACATAGATCGTTGAAAAGTCGACTCGCGACGGCTTTTGATTGCGCAACTGAACGTAAGCCGCAAACGTTTGCCCTCCTTCGGGAAATCTGTCGAGCCAGTCTCCCGGCCGGATTGGCCTTTTTTTCTCGTGCAATGGCAGAATCAATTCTGCCGATGTGGAATAAACTTCAAAGCCTGCGGGCAATTTGACAGCAAAGATCGCGCTGTCGTCGGCAGTCGACGTTTGCTGCCTCAAATAAATCTCTGCCGCACAAAACGCCAACGCAGCGACGGCGAAAACGAGGACCAAAGGTCGCTTCATACGCTATCGCTTTCTGACAAGGAACCCTATTCCCCGAACGCATCTGCTGCGAAGAACGCGTCACCTGTTTTTTTCAGGGTCTTTTTGAGATGAGAGCGCTTCATAGAATTGCTTGACGAGGTGCTCGTATTTCGGAAGCATTCGTTCACTGTAGTTATTAAATAACTCTTCACGCAGTTGCGGAGGCAAATGCCCCCAAATATCCATTTCGAGCTTCTGGCGACGCGCCGCATCCTCATCAGCCTTCTGCCCTTCACGCGTTTTCTTCGATGAATCTTTTCCGTTCTCGTTCGTGGAATTGGACTCTTTTTCTTCCTGGTTCGCTCGTGCATTTTGACGTTGGACTGAACCCTGTCCCCCCGCCCCTTGAGGTTGCCGACGCCGTAATGACGAGCCACCTCCGCCGCGCCGGTTTCGGCCACTGCCTCCACCCGCGCCACCTCCTCCTCCCCCTCCTCCGCCGCCACCGCCACCACCACCACCACCACCACCACCA
>JANXOO010000532.1 GCA_025353525.1 Schlesneria sp.
GCTCCGACCGAGCCGCCACGTCGCTGCGTCCCCCCAAATGACAAAGACCAATAACGAATTCCTCATCCCGAAACAAATGCCCTCTCCAACACAAAGAACACGAATTCAAGAGTGAACCACAGAGTCACAGCGACACAGAGAAGACAAGATAGAAAAAATGACTCCCAAAAAATGCCATGCAGGAACGAAGAAGCGAGAAACCCCGTTCAGTCTCTCGGAGCGCCCTCGCTACATGCCACTTCTCCTTCCTTCTCTGTGCCTCTTCGTCTCTGTGGTAAAATATCTCTGTGGTAAAATATCTTCGCCTTTCTCTGCAGCATATCGCCGAGCGATTCGGTCAGTTTCAGTCAAAATGGTTCCGTCAGTGATTTCTGCGCCGATCCTTAATGACTGTTGATCGCAACACAATGACAACAAGACAGTGAAATCAGTACGGTGACAGCACGACTGCGACGCAAGGACCCCTGTCCGCTACCCATGTCGCGCAGTTGTGAATAGCCTGTTTTGCGGGTATTCTCGCGCTGACGTATGGAATTGACGTATCCGGGAAATCGCCTTCGTCACCTTCAAATCAAGCACTCCGTAAGCATCTCTCTCGTCGCCAGGAGTCTGGAAAGCAGTCGGAATGGACCGCATTATCGGTATCGACCTCGGAACAACGTTTTCGGCGGTCGCGTATATGTCAGATGACGGAGCAAAATTGATCCCCAATCCTTTGGGCGACAATCTGACTCCGTCGGTGGTCGCGATCGAACCGGGAGGGCAAGTTCTGGTGGGACGTGCGGCAAAAGAACTTCAGGTTATGCAACCTGATCGTTGCGTCGGTGTTTTCAAGCGGTACATGGGCACCGACTGGACCACGACACTCGACGGTCGCGTGTTTACTCCCGAAAAACTTTCGAGCCTCGTGCTGCAGTCGCTCAAGCAGGATGCCGAGTCTTTCTTTGGCGAGTCCGTCAATCAGGCGGTCATCACTGTGCCCGCCTACTTCAACGAGCACCAGAGGAAGGCGACCATTCGAGCGGGTGAGATCGCAGGCCTTGATGTGCAACGAATCCTGAACGAACCGACGGCGGCTGCGATTGCGTATGGCTGGCATTCAAACACCGATGAAAAAGTGATTGTGGTACTCGACCTGGGTGGGGGCACATTCGACATTTCAGTGGTCGAATTGTTTGAAGGGACACTCGAAGTGCGGGCATCATCGGGCGAAACGTTTCTCGGCGGGGTCGATTTTACGAACACCCTCGCCGCTCGCGTACTCGAACAACATGGGCGAGTCTTTGAGCAGGTCGAGACTCGCTTTCCAAAGCTGATTTCACGGCTTCAGCAGGACTGCGAACAGGCAAAACGGCGACTTTCCAAACAAGCCGAAGTGACCATCCGCATCCCCGACAATACTGGCGGACTGTCTGATGATTCGCCGACATCAGTTGTGTCGCGCGACGAGTTCGAACGATGGACCGACCACATTCTTAACCGGATCGAATTGCCGATCCGACGCGCATTGGGCGATGCCAAAGTCAAACGCGAAGCGATCGACGAACTGATCCTGGTCGGGGGTGCAACCCGAATGCCGGTTTTCGTCAGGCGGGCCGTGGAATTGTTTGGCCGTGAACCGACCTGCCGCCTGAACCCCGATGAAGTCGTAGCTCTGGGAGCTGCCGTTCAGGCGGGACTTTTTGCTCGCGATGCAAGCGTCGAAGATCTGGTCGTGACCGATGTCGCTCCGTTCACGCTGGGGATCGAGATTTCACGGGGAATGGGCGGCGAATTGCAGTCAGGATATTTTCTGCCGATCATCAATCGGAATACGACAATTCCGACAAGTCGCGTCAGTCGCGTCGTCACAATCGAAGCCAATTCCACCAACGTGCAAGTTCGTGTCTTTCAGGGGGAAGGACGCAAAGTCGAAGACAATCTGTTCCTCGGCGAATTTGCGGTCAAAGGAATTCCGCGAGGGCCAGCAGGTCAGGAAGTTGATATTCGATTCACTTATGATTTGAACGGGGTCCTGGAAGTCGAAGCAACGATCGTGGCGTCGAAGCAGCGGATCACGCACATCATTGCGAAGCACGCGCGGGGCCTTTCGCAAGCTGACATCGCTCGCGCAGTCCGGGAAATGGCCGCTCTGAAAGTTCATCCGCGTGACGATGCCGTCAATCGTTATACGATCCGGCGCGCCGAACGTCTGTATCAGGAATTGCCGCTCGCGGAACGAAGGCTTCTCGATAGTCTGCTGAGCGGCTTCGAAGAGGCTTTGGAATTGCGCGAACCAGCCGCGATCGAATCGAACCGTGAGGTACTGGAAGGATTCCTGAATCAATTCGATACGGAAGACAGGAACGAGGAGACGTACGGTGACAATTGAGAACGGTCCGTCAGACGCCACCGCAACAGCCATCAGAAAGCCAGTCCCCGTTGCGGATGCAGACGATGCCCGTCGCTGGGCACTGGGCAGGCTGGAACTCGACAAAACGAAAGCACCCGTTGACGTGGCGGTGTTGTTGCGAGTGCTCAGCGCATCGAACTATGTTTTGCCCGTCGAGTCGGTCGACGCGAGCGCGACAGTTGCAAATTCGTCGATCGCTTCGCCATTGGCCATACAACTCGGACGCGAACAACGATTGAACGAAGCGGTCTCACGGTTTGCTCGTACGTTTTTCGATCTGACCGAAGTCCAGCAAGAGATTGAATGGAAATCTCTTTGCGACGACTGCAAGGATATTCCTTCTCTCGCTCTTTGGTTGGACCAACTCAAGCCCGGTATCGGGATGGTCGAATTGCCGTCCTCTGCAAACGAACAGGTCAGTGAACTTGTGAAAGCCAGTTGTGCTGCATTCCTTGCAAGGCCAGCCGGTCGCATTCGGCAAATTCAGAAATTGAAGCGGGAATTCGTCGAAAACGAAGCCTCGTGTTCTGCCGCCGGGGAATTGCAGACGCTCGCGCCGCAATTTGTTGAAAAGATCGCTCCGTGGATTTCCGGGGAATCGAATTCAAATAAATATCAATTGAACAAAATTCAATCGATTCACGTTCCGAAGATTTCAAGTGTAGAATCTCGCGACGAACGGGCACTCAAGATTCTCGGAACTATCGTGCTGGGCGTGGTCATGGGCGTGATGAATATAGTCGTGAAGATTCCTTTTAATTCCAGCAATTCAACGCATTCTGATTCCGTGCAAATCCCGAAGCCGGACCCGAACCGCTTGAAATGGTCGATACCGAAACCCGGATCGTCATCGCCACAGAATTCGTTCAATCGAGATCCATCCCGCCCGTTGTTCGACAGGTTGTCACCAAACGTGATGCGACGAATGTGTGCGGAGATCCCCGGATTGAACAAAGCGCTGGTCAATCTGGAAACGAGGGCGATTCTCGACGAATATGTTTTGCAATTGTTACCTGAACTCGAAATGGAGATTGAGTCTCGCTACCGTCAGGACGTTCAGCCGTCACCAGCCCCCGGGAAGATGGAATCGCCTCCACCTTTGTGGCTTGTTCGGCTGAGAGATATCGTTCGCTAACCGGCGATTCGCAAAATGGCTGTTCGGCGGATTCCAGACTCGAACGACCACACACGATTTCCTTCAGAGCAGGATTAATTGACGACGATGTCCGACAGTCAATCCGTACCTGATCTGCCTGACGATTGCAGTTTCTGGCCAGGCGATGCGCGAACGTTGTTCGGACTGGCACCCGATGCCTCGCGTCGCGATTTGAAGCGAGCTTATTCGAAACTCATTCGCCGTTTCAAACCGGAACACGCTCCGGAACAATTTCGCCGACTGAGAGAAGCCTTCGAAGAACTCGATCAACAATTCGAATGGCGCGAACAGTTCAGCTGGCGTTTCGAAGAAGCGGTTCCGGATGCCCCGCTTTGCGCTGGCACTACGCTCGGGGATTCCGGAAAAAAGATCGACATCGCGACCGATTCGCCGTATGAGATGCCATTGAATTCGCGCGAAATGCCGACAACGACTACGATCAATACTGATCGCATCTGGCAACGCGGACTTGATGGTGGCGATCTCGACTCTGTGTATCATGAACTGATCGGGTATCATGAACTGACCGGATCGGCATTATCAGGACGACAAACGGACATCGACTTTGCGCGTCTTTACTGGATTCTGACGCTGTCTCCGGAATGCGATTCCGCTCGCGATCCGTGCTGTTGGTTGATCGATGGCATTCGCAAACTGGGGACTGACAACCGGTTAACAGCACTTCTGTCGACAGAAGTTCACCGAAGATCGGGCAACGTCCCTGTGCTTCTGTCTTGCGATTTGTTTGACGAAGATCGTTCGCCGAATCAATTGGTCGCGTTGTCGCCGATTCGCTGGCAAGTTGCTCGCCATCACCGGAACTTCGAATTGATTGCTGCGGATATCGAGCGATTGAAGCGAAGATTTCTGGATGCGCCACGGGAGTGGCAGCAGTTTCTCTATGCGGCGATTCGATCTGTGGTGATGTCGCAAGTCGAATCCGCAATGACAACACTCGTCATACTCCGGGCAGCCTTTGAGAAGACCCCGTCTGCTGTGGAGTTCAGTTGGCTGTGGGACTTGTACGAAGAAACGATGTTATTGCACGACTCGTGGGAAAATGAATCGAACCGGCTTTCCAGTGAAGAGGCCAGCTTCTATCGAGTTTGCGACATTTACAACCGCGTTGATACTTGCACAAACAATCGAAAAAGCGAAACCTTTGTCACATTCCGTCTGCTCCTTGATCTGATCGGGAACACATGGGAAATCCCGACGGCCCACACTCGTTCAATGGTGCTCACGTTTTGCCGACGATTGACGAAAAATCCGGTTGACTCGTTCGTGGATCTGGCTGTACTTACGCAACGCAAACGCCCGCTGGTCATTCGTCTGCTGGAGTTGATTCGGGAACACTTGAATGCCGGTGATGCGGCAGACGATGTGATGACACCTGCAGCGGAGGTTGTCGTTCAGGGTTTCGTTCAGAACGATTTGCGACAGTTGCTCTATTGGCAGGTTGCAGTCACACAATTCTGTCTGGACCAGGCAGTGACTCCGGACGACATTGCCACTGTGATCCTGCGGCTACAACACAAGCTTCCACACTTTTGTATGGACCTGGCTGCGTCCATCCGAAACGATTTGCCAATCAACTGCATCGTCGAAGCACAAAGAGCGTTGTGGCAATCGTAGGTTATGCTTTAGCATATCTCTTCGCAGAAGTCAGGTTACGAAGTTACGAAGTTACGAAGGTTACGAAGAGATATGCTAAAGCATAACCTACGATTGCTGCGGCATCTCACTTCGCAGAAGCATGTTGCGAGAAAGCAGATTGCAAAACATCCGCACATCTCGTCAACATCATAACGATTTCAATATC
>JANXOO010000533.1 GCA_025353525.1 Schlesneria sp.
TTGCTGAGGCTGTTTCCGGACGAGGCGTTTCAGAAGGTGTCGCGTTCGATCATCGAGATTGCGGAAAAGACGGAGGATAAAGCCATGTACGATGCACGGGAAAAAGCAAATCGGGATTACCAGTCGGCGATCAACTCGGCCCTCCGGGAAGGAAAACTCGAAGGAAAACTCGAAGGCGAGCGAATCGGCGAGCAGAAGGGCCGACAGGAAGGCCGACAGGAGGGTCGACAGGAAGGCCGACAGGAGGGTCGACAGGAAGGCCGACAGGAAGGCGAATTGCGGGGTGAGCTAATCGGTCGGATTTTGGTACTTCAGGAATTGCTCGGAATCGCGGAGCCGACGCGGGGCGAATTGTCTGTCTTCGAGATGACACAATTGACGGAATTGGCCGAACGACTCTGTCTTCAACTCCGATCTCGCGGTGATTGATCGCTTCTGATTATTGCATCCTGAATTCGAACACGGCAGACGTGTCGACAGACCGCACGAGTACCATTGGTCTTTGACAATCCGGAATAAACTCAAAAAAGGCGTACGAGGCGAATCGCGTCTCGTGCCTGTCGGATTTTGTTCGGAAGCCCGTCTCGCTCCAGCGGTTGCCCTCGCCAGCTTTACGATGGCAAAGTGGCTGAGGCGCTCGCGATCATACGCATCTTCAGCGAACCGGAGCGTACTGATTATGAAGTCGGCAGGCACTCGAATCAGCGTTTGGGGCGGAACGAATGCGTTGCCTGGCCGTAAACGCTCTCGGCCGCTTCCATCATTGTTTCGCTGAGTGTCGGATGAGCGTGAATCGTCTCGGCAAGGTCCCTGGCAACTGCTGCCGTTTCAACGGCCAGCGTTGCTTCTGCAATCAATTCACCCGCACCGACGCCGACAATGCCGACACCAAGCATCCGTTCCGTCTTCGGGTCGAAGATCATTTTGGTCAGCCCTTCGTTTCGGGCGAGTGTCGTTGCGCGGCCCGAAGCGGCCCACGGGAATCGGACAACCTTGACTTCGCGGTTTTGGGCGATCGCTTCAGGCTCGGTCAATCCGCACCAGGCGACTTCGGGATCGGTGAAGACAACGGCAGGAATTGCGATATTGTCGAATTCCGCCGGGCCGCCACACATTGACTCGACAGCGACTTTGGCTTCGCGAGTGGCCTTGTGGGCCAGCATCGGCTCGCCCGCGACATCGCCGATCGCATAAATATGAGGCACGTTGGTCCGACGCTGTCTGTCGACTTTGACGAAACCTTTCTCATCGAGCGAAACACCTGTCGACTCCAGTCCGAAGCCTTTGCTGTTGGGGCGTCGACCGATCGAAATCAGGACCCGGTCGAATGTCTGCTGAGGCGCCACACCTTCGCCGGTCAGCGTGGCTGTGATGCCTCCTTTGGCAGCGGACAGTCCTTCGACTTTCGTGTTGAGGTGGATGGCAGCAAACTGTTTTTCCAGGCGTTTCTGCAGCGGTCGCACCAGGTCACGGTCAGCTCCGGGAAGCAACTCTTTCGTCCATTCGACGACGGTCACTTTGGATCCGAGTGCCGAATAGAATGATCCCATTTCCAGCCCGATGTACCCACCGCCAACGACCAGCAATGAACCGGGGATATCGGCCAATTCCAAAGCCCCCGTCGAATCCATGACGCGCGGA
>JANXOO010000535.1 GCA_025353525.1 Schlesneria sp.
TGGCTACAGCCTCAATCGGCGCGGTAGCTCCCGCAATGGCCCCGGAAGCCACACCACCACGTGCTGCATCCACAACTGTTTCGGCATTGTACGCTGCATAGAATGCTCCGACCATTGCTCCGGCGATCGTTCCGCCGATCAGACCTGGAAGCGCTCCGCCACCAAGAGTTGTGACACCGCCTACGACGGCCCCGGCAGATCCACCGGCTCCGCCACCTCCGATCGCTCCCGTTATCGTCATTCCGACCCGAGCCCCAAAAGCCGTCCTGAAGGCTGCGTATGGTGAATCGAGTGAGCCTCCATTATACGTTGACGACGTACTTGCCACTGACGGAGGGGTGTTTTTATTTCCGCCGTAGAAAAACGCGTTCCAGAACGTGGCTTGAGCCGTCTCGTTCGCGAAAGTCTGGCCCGTATTCGCCATGACGTCACCAAGTGAACGGTAGTACCAGGTTCCCCCCGATTGACCGCCGGGGAGCGTCTGAAATCGCTTGACCCACACATTTCCTTGCGCGTCGACTTCGGTAAAACCAATGTTGAAATCGCCGTCATTGACCGGTTGATCCGCTTTCGGCAAAAGACTTTGGGCGAATGCGATCACCGCGGCGAACGCATCGTTTGCACTCGCCTCTGCGGCAGCGTTCAGTTGTACGATCGCCGCCTGAGCGTCGTCTGCGATCTGGTTGACATCAGTCAGGGCGGCCTGAGCAACTGTGTCCGTCGCGGTATTCCCATCGTCAGCGGTCGTGTCTCCGTATTTCTTTCCCGCATTTGTGACGGCATCGACTTCCGCTTTTTCATCGTCGGCGAGTTTGTCATTCGCTTTTTGATTGGCCCCCGCGATTGTCACCGTCGCCGTTTGCGCGTCGGTGGCCAGCGCATCGGATGCCTTTTGAAGCTTCGGAACGGCGGTCGTGATGTACATGTTAAAGTCATCCGCGATCGTGTCGTTCAGGGCCTTACCTGCGTCGGAGATGGCGGCAGCGTACTGCTGCTGGTTTGATGCCAGCGCGTTGGTCCGCTTTTGCGCAAACGGCATTGCGGCTTGCGAGAGAGCAGTGCTTGCTGTGGTGGATGCCCCAAAGTATGCCGCGAGCGCCGGTGAACCGGTTGATAATGCTTGCTGGTAGGCCGCATTATACAGTGCTTTGAACGACGCTGTTGCCTGCGCCGAAACTGCACCGACCGTGGATTCGGTCTGCGCTCGCTGTTTGACAGCGTCCGCAAGCGCCTTTTGCCATGTCGTTGCCGCCGCATCCCGCGAATGGGCAAGCTGATTACCTGCCAGTACGTCCGCCTGAATCAGCTTCGCAGCGGCGGCATCGCCGGATATCGTCTGTTTGGTGGCAGCCTTGGCGTCGCCTTCTGTCTGCTTCTCGATCGCCCCGTCAATTGTCGTGTAAAATGCGTCGCTCGAACCGGAGTCATCCGTTACTTCTTTGGCGGCGGCAGTGTCGTCAGCGTGAGCGAAATCGTCATCCGCCTGTGCGTCGTCCGTCAATTCTTTGGCACTCGCTGCATTGACTCCCTTCGTGTATTCGGTTGCCGCCTGGGAATCGGCGTTGGCTTTTGCGGTGGCTGCCGCGTTCTGAGCCTGGTCAAAGGATGTCAACGCGGAAAAAACACTCGCTGACGACGTTGCCTTTTGAAGGTCCGCCAGCAATTTCGCCTGATTGGTCAGGGTCGCCAGATCGAGCGTCGCCTGGTTTTTCAGAATCGACTTTTGATATTGTTTCCAGTCTGCGTCTTCGGTCGCGCGTTCGGTTTTCGCGTCACCGGCCAC
The DNA here is from genome assembly GCA_025353525.1 of Schlesneria sp. Lineage (GTDB taxonomy): Bacteria > Planctomycetota > Planctomycetia > Planctomycetales > Planctomycetaceae > Schlesneria. Next base: position 1,784 of record JANXOO010000535.1, read on the forward strand.
TGTATTTGCGTCCCTGGCCGCCGCCGCTGCGTCGGAATCAATGAATGCCTGCTGATGATCCTTCCAGCCCTGAATCAGGTCGACCACGGCGCTGGCAGCCGTCTGGAAATAGGCGGTCGAATCATCCTGAACGGTTTTTTTGTAGCCCGCCGCTGCCGCTGCAATCGTATCGTCGAAATCCTTCTGAGCCGCCGTTGTCGCCTGATTGTACGTTTGCGAGCTTTGCGTATTACTCGTGGACAAAGTCTGATTCGCCAACGCGACCGCCGCGTCGTAGGCCAGCCGCGCATTGGTATAGACACTGGTCGCAGCACCGTTCGAAGCGGTCCCCATATCGACTGCAAACGACGGCGACAGCCCCAATTGCTGATACGAATACGCTGGAAGCTGCGGGGTCGCGTTGGGGTCGTTGACGGCACTCCTGAACTGCTGGACTGCCGCTGCGATATCTGAATTGTATTGGGTTAATGCGGTCGACCAGGCCTTGTCGTAGTCGTTGTTCGCCTGCAGATCCTGAGCGTCTTTCTGAGACGAAGCCAGATTGGCGGCGGTCGTATACGTCTGTTGGGCAGACAGATTGGAACTTGTGTTCTTGTCCCATGCCGACTGCTCGTCGGCCGTGTATCTGTCAATCGCCGCCTTGTCGGACGAAATCTCTCCCTGCACCGCACCGGTCACAGTGACAACATATCCGTCGATGGCGGCCTGATCGGACGTCTGCTGTTGTGCGACTGCCGCATTCGTGTCGGAAGTCAATTGATCGGCAGCCGCCTTGTCGGCATTCGTCTGCTGTGTGACTGCAGAAGCCGTTGTACCGTCAAATGCCGCGTTGGCACTGTTGTCTTTGTTCGTATCGGCCTGACTTGCCGCTGCGATTTTTGCCGCAGCATCCGCCATGATTGATCGAATCCGGTCATTCAAGGTGGCCAGTGCGGTGTTACCGGCTGTCGCGACCGCAGGGCCGGGGCTGCCAGCCGCCGGGGCCGTTCCGCCGGAAGTGGCGGGATTCGCTCCTGGTGCTGAAGGAGTGGTTCCGCTGGAGGTTGTTCCACCCGTCGCCGCAGAAGGTGCCGAATTGCCGGACGCCGCATTGCCAAAGTTGTATTGACTGGCACTCGAAATCGCCGACGACCCATAGGACGAATTGACGGTGATATCGGCAATACCGGAAACGCCCGGTCGCGCATACGCCGTGATTGACGTGGGACTATTGATCCAGAACGCAAGAGCCGATGTCCCGGCGAATGTCAGTCCCGTCGCCTGATCGAGGTTTGTTCCAGTGACTGTGAACGCGGTGAAACCGTTCTCAGGATCAATTGCCGCCGTGACCTGACCTACGGCGGGCGTCGGGTTCTGAAACAGAAAGCGATCAGCACTCGATGTAGTCGAGACTCCGTACTGCGATTTTGCGGTGATATCAACGGAAGGGGCTGACGCGGCCTGAAGCCCGACTTTCGGCGAGTACGCGGTGATTGATGTCGGGCTGGTCACCCAGAAAGCACTCGCCGCGACAGTCCCGAAAGTTAGTTCTGTCACATAATTCAGATTCGTACCAGTAATCACAATGACATCGCTGCCTGCCGCAGTTCCCGTCGCTGCAGAGAGTGACGTAATCGTCGGAACCGGCACCTGGAATGAGAACAGATCGGCACTCGAAATTGTCGAATTTCCGTCGGGAGATTTCAGGGTGATGTCAACGCTTCCCGCCTCACCAGCAGGAGTAAACGCGGTAATGGATGTCGGGCTGTTGACGCGAAAACCGTTTGACGCCACCGATCCGAAATCGATCTCAACGACATTCTGCAGGTTCAGTCCCGATATCGTGATTGCATCGCCACCAAAAGTTGCTCCATAGCCTTTGGAAAGGCCTGTTAGTTGCGGCAGCAGCGATGCCGGGCCAACAGATGTCCCGGAACCAGTGCCGCTACCAGGACCGGCTCCAGATCCGGTCGTTGAACTGGAACTCGTCCCTGTGGTCGATCCGGTGCCGGACGTGTTCGCCGGAATTCCGACAGGTGTCGTCCCGACCGTCGTCGTGGTCACATTAGAGGGACTTGACCCCGAACCGGAGCCAGACCCTAACAGTGTGCCGAAAGTACCTGCGCCTGACGAATTGGACGAACCGGACACTGGATTCGAACCGGTCGACGAACTGGAACTGCTTGATGATCCGGCACCAAACGTCACGTTCACTGAGACAACAGCACTCGACTGATTGCCTGTTGAGTCGGCAGCAACATACGAGAACGTGACGGCTCCCGAGAAGAGGGGGGCGGGAGAAAAGAGCAATACCTGGTGACCACCCTGCGAAGTCGGCTGCTGGATTGTCACCGTTCCATTGGAAACTGCGGAAATCGAAACGACTGAAAGGGTTCCGGTCCCCGTGTCATTCGCCAGAACATCGATTGCCGTGGCAACTGAAGCGCCTGTATTCATGCCGACTGAGTACGAGTCGCTCGCCGCAACGAGGGATGTCAGCATCTGCCTCGTTTCAAGAATTTCAATCTGAGCAGCGTTTTGGCGATGCTCGACATGCCGTATTCTGGCGCTGGCATTGCGGCGATTACGCGGCGTTCTCAGTGAAAATGAGAGAGAGAGAGAGGACAACCAGTTTCGGAAAACCATTGATGAGGCTCCTGAGTTGTTGTTGCCTCGTAGGATCCAATTCGGATTTACAGGATCACACGAGGTGCTGCGTTGAAAAATC
>JANXOO010000544.1 GCA_025353525.1 Schlesneria sp.
ATGGCCCCTGGTTCGGAGAGCAATTTGCTCAGGACGGGGCGATGTTGCCACCGCCAGCCCCTTCGTCGGTGATGCGGCCGGTCCCTCAGCAGAACCAGAACGGTCCTGAAAGCTACTTCGGTGTGACTCCTGTCGAGCGGATTTTTACTCCCCGCGTCAACATTGATTCGCGAGGAGGCGGTCTTTACGGTTACAACGCAGGTTACAGTACCGTCGGCCTGTTCGCTCCCTACCGTCTCGACGACGATTCGTTGCTGTTCGCACATGGACAGGGACTGATGACTTATGATGGCCGCGGTGGCGCATCGGTCGGAACCGGCTGGCGATACTGGATGGAAGATCTCGACCGGATCGTCGGACTGTCGGCGTGGTTCGATTTCGATAACGGTCACCTCGCACCCTATCAGCAGCTTGGCCTGAGCTTCGAATCGCTCGGTCGCTATGTCGATTATCGCGTCAACGGGTACGTCCCCATCAGTAATCCCGATCATGTCGTTTCATCCCGCTTGACCAACAATGCGTTTCTCGTCGGCAACGGGATCGGGTTGCTCCGGAACAATACGGTCGAACAATCGTTTTCAGGATTCGACGCAGAAATGGGGGGACCAACACCGTTTCTGGGTCGGTATGGACTGAACGCCTACGTGGGCGGTTATCACTTTATGGGAAATGGTCAACATGGCGGCCAGTTCACCGGTGTCAGCGGTCGTTTGAACTCTCAAATCAACGAAGATGTTTCGTTCGGCGTTCAGGTAACGAACGACAATGCATTCGGACTGAACACCCAGTTTCAGGTCTTCGTGAACTTGCCCGATGGAAAACCGGGTCGTTGGCTGCGACCCTTGCGCGTCAAAGACAAGCTGATGCAAAACGTCTTCCGGCAGGGCCGCGTTGTCGCCAGGACCGAAAGTTTCAGGACGACCGATGCTGCGATCAATCCGGAGACGAACAAGCCGTACTTCGTCGCTAACATCAATCCCAATCTGACTGTCAATGGAAACGGCTCAATCAATAGCCCGTTTGACAGTATTGCCGCGTACGAAGCACTTTCGCTGTCGCAACGACAAAAGTACAACTTGATCCTGATCACTCCGCGAGCCGACGGAACGACGACTAATCTGGACACGAATGCGACTCTTAATATCTACAATGGCCAGCGTTTGTCGAGTACTTCGATCGCCCAGTTTTTTACTACCAGCAATCTTCCTGGCGTTTCGCTGGCGCTGCCGGGATTCACGGGCGGTGCCGCGCCGATCCTGTTTAACAGCTCGGGCGGAGATGTCATTACGCTGATCGGCGGAAACACACAACTCGAACAGGTCTCGGGGCTGGAAATCAGGGGATCCGCAACCGGCAATGGTATTCGCGGAAGCAGCAACAGCTTCGTCAATATCAGCGACAACAATATCCATGGCGGATTAAACGGCGTTCTGTTGACCGATTTGTCGGGCACGATTGCAAACGGAAACCAGTCGTTATTCTTCAACAATAATATCCACGACAACGTCATCAACGGGATGCAAATCACCAACAGCACGGCTGGTTCAAAGCTCGACGTCATTGTGACGAACAACACCTTCAACACGAACGGGACCGGCGGCGTCGGAGACGGGTTACGGCTGGATGCCCTCTCAGGGGGTACGATCAGCGGAATCATCGGCGGGACAAACACCGCCGCCACGGCAACCACGCCGGCGATCAATCTTTCGAACACATTTAACGGAAATCAGGGGAACGGCCTCGACATAACGGCCAACGGCGGAACTCTCAATTTCCTTTCGACAGCCGCCACGACAACACCGTTCGGCATTTTCAACAACACGTTTACTGCGAATCGGGGTGACGGATTTCACATCTCCACGACGAACAATTCCGTCGCCAGTTTCAACGTCGCCAATAACCGTTTCGGGCTGGCCAATCAAAGCAGTAGCGGAAATCTGCAAAACGGGTTGGGGCTGGTTTCTGACAGTGGTACGACCACGATCGTGGTTGGCGGAGCCATTGTCACGAACGCAGACGGCTCGACAACCAACCCTGGTAACACATTCAACTTCAACACCGGAAATGGCATCGATTTCAACGTAACAGGAACGGCATTGTTGGGGTATGACATCAACAACAACACAATCACGAACAGCCTCACGCCAACGATTGCACCACCGCACGATGCCTTCTCGTTCTCGTTTAACGGAACAAGCGGTACAAGTCCGTTCATTATCACGAACCTCTCTGATCCAGGCGTCAGCATCACGTCGGTCACCTGGAGTCTGGCGGGAACACCGGCGACGATCGCCGCAACCGGACAGGGCGTTTTGGGAAATATCAATCCGGTCGTGATCCAGCCCATCACAGATACTCTGCTGACATCGGTTAACGGGATGAATGTGATCGCGGGAAGTTCGCCATTGGTCGTCAGTGCTATCGGCGCACCCGGGAATCTCGCCAACAACGCCAATACCGGGCTGGCCGCGAACAGCAAGCTCTTGCCGATGGCCTTTACGGGATTCCTGCCAAATTCCATCTTCAATGCGACCGCGCGTTTCGAGCAACAGGGCGGAAGTTCGCCACTCACGTCAGCGGCGACAGCCGGATCGACATTGAATGTGCTCTTCAGCAACGGACTGGTATTGAACCAGCGCGTTGCCCTGAATACTCCTACGGGCCTGGCAGTGAGTGCCAGCGGCGACGTTTTTGGTACCGCAACACCTGGTTTTGGTACGGGGAACGACGGGATTCACATTCTGGCTTCCGGATCTTCCGTTTTGAATCCGTCGATCGTACACAACAACGTGATTACAGGTGTCGGAAATTATGCGATCGACATCGGCACCGCCGGCTTCGCGAACGCATCGAACGTGATCGTCGAGAACAATACGTTGAAGTTTAACGGAACGGGAGTCAACGGTGCCGGTTTAAACATCTTCTCGGGCGGGGCACTCAACCTTTCCCGAGCCGACAGTTCGACGTTGGAGGCACTCGTCGACAATAACACGATAACAAATAACTTCAACGGCGGAATATCGCTGAATGCGTCTGGAACTGCTGTTGGCGGACTGATCGTCAACAGTCACGACAACAATCTTTCAAACAATTTTGGC
>JANXOO010000612.1 GCA_025353525.1 Schlesneria sp.
CAACAAAGATCGCAACGAAGATTGCCAGACAAAGCGAGATCGATTGTGTTCGAGACGTGTTCATAAATGAATTCCGGAAATCCAGTGAGGCATCAACCATTCGCAAGTGATATTTCGTTTTGCCGAATCAAATGAGCCAACACCCGCGCAGTCCCAAAGGGTCTGGGCAACCATCAACACTGGTCATCCGGCGCACCGTGAAATGACCACCGGACGTTAACGAGTTGAATTGACGCCAGCCATCGTCGCGAATGAATTTTGATCGATCTTCATCAAAATCACATGAACTGGACGATGTCATGATTCAATTCACCAGCAGGTAAACAACTCGCAAAGCGTGACCCGTACTGCGTGCGTCGATTGCAAGACTGTTCCGGACTTCCAAAATGTGATCGCCCGCGGGAAGATCCGAAGCCAGCATCACTACCCACGGAAGATGCAGCGAACGGCTCCATTGTGTGTAGCAATTATGTGACTTCCATCCCGGTCCGCCATCGATCCTTGATTCCGCAGCACCCGCATCGGGACCGGAGGCGATAAACAACCCGACCGCCGTACCGTTGAATTTGAATGTCAGCGTCGCACCGGATTCTTCGCTGACCAAAACCGGCACTTTCACGAAACCTGGTCTGGTTCCCGCCAGATCCTTCGGTTCCCATTCAGGAACCAGACTCCAGCCTTTTTCGAGAGTCACCGCCCGTGATTCGACCGCTTCACGAGGGTTGATCAGTCGGCCACGAAAATAGCTTTGCGGATCGAGCAGCGCAGGAAGCGCCGACGGCCGAACTTCGGACTGCTGAACGCCGGGTTGATTCCATGCAGCATCGAAAAGCCTCAGGACCGATTTTGCATACAGGTCGTGACCGAACGGGGACGGATGCAAGTCGCGGAAGTCGTTGTCCCAGTTGAATTCACCTGCATGAATTCGCTCCGTGACTTCGCGTGCGAGGTTGATCGAGGGAATTTGATAGTGGTCCGCCACCTTTTCGTGACTGGCAATGACTTCCGGAGTTTCGCCGCGATTGATTTGCGCGATCTTGCCGGGGTCGACGAAATGGAGCAGTACGATGTCGATCAGCGGATTATCCAGCCGCGCATGTCGGACGATCCCTTCCATTCCCCGCACCTGCTCGATGCCCGAAAACCCGTTGGTGTCATCGTTGACCGCCGCCTCTTCGAACAACAGATCGACAGGACCGCGACCGAGCACATCCCGTTGAAATCGAAACGCACCGGGCGTCGAGCCAAGCGACGGTATCCCGGCATTGACGAAGTCAAACCGGGTCTCGGGAAATCTTTGTTTCAATTCGTCACAAACACGGTCTCGCCAGCCCTCGACAGCAGTGATCGAACCACCCAGGAACGCCACACGACCTGTTTTGTCGCGTTCGAACTTCACCCGGCAATTGTTCAAACCACCTCGACTCGCGAAATAGTCGTATCCATACGGCGTCGCCGCGTCGCGAACCCGATCTGCGAAACCCGTATGGGTGAGCACAAAATTGACGATCCGCGTCGGGTCTTTCAGGCTGTGCGGATGGTGACCGCAGTTCGGCTTGGAAATCACGGTGATCGGGCCACCGAGTTGTTTGTAACGTGATTCGACGAGTCGCGTATTTTCGTCCATCGGGACGAGGTTATCCGTCTCTCCGCAGATGTGCAGCAACGGAATCTTCGCGCTGGCAAGTGGGGCCAG
>JANXOO010000624.1 GCA_025353525.1 Schlesneria sp.
ATCACCGATGGAACGTCGAACACGATTTTAATGGGCGAAATTGCATCTGGTGGTATTCCTGGCTCTCGCGCAAACAGCGTCATGGCAATCGCGAATCCAACGGGTAAAGAAGCGGGTTTCACTCAGGCCGAAGTGCAGGCTTGGTCAAATGCAGGTCTCGCAAACTTCAATGCGGGCACGCAAATTCAGTACGACATGGGAACCAAGTGGTGGCTGGGGACACCTGGTTTGACAACATTTAATACTCTGTTGACACCCAATGCGAAGTCTCCAACGGTTGACACCAACTGCAACGGTTGTGGAACCGATAGCCAAGGCCTTTACCCGCAACGGAGTAGTCATACCGGTGGTGTCCATGTCTTGCTTTGTGACGGTTCCGTTCGATTTATCAGCGACAATATTGACTGGACCACTTATCAGAACCTCGGCAATCGAGTCGACGGGAATGTCGTTGGCGAGTTTTAGACTGTAGTGCAACAGTTCCAGTTGAAAGCTTGACGATGGTTTTTGCTGATCGGTGTCCTGTGGTATTCGCATAACTGATCGGTCCAAGTTATATTTGATGAGCGGGTGAGCGGGAAGCAGGTTCCCTTCACCCGCTCTTTTCGATGGTTGAATCCTATCATCAGGAGATTTTACATGAGAGCTACCACCAACCTCTGCCTCTTATTTGGGATGATCGTACTAGCCGGTTGCGGTTCATCAACAAGGCCTACCACTGCTACCGCAGTCAATACGGAACCGTCAAGCGATGACTTGAAGTCCCGGCTCGAGATATTTGCTCAAACGGGTATGGTCGGAAGTGGTGCTGCTGGGATGAAAGTTGCGATTCAGGAACTCGCTGCCGAGAAGTCTGGTCCACTACTGAAACACTATGATGAATTGATGCAGTCATCGCGAAATCCTGCCAAAGTGAAAGAGATCGCGAAGAAAATGATCGACAGCCTTTGATCGAGAGTGAATTCTGCATTTTGCGGGAAATTCGCAATGAAATGTTGCGTTTGGCGGCCCTATACCGTGTCGCGGCTAAGTCGTATTGCGTTTGCGATCGTCATTTTCAACTTCGGCTTGGGTGCTTGGTATTGGCAAGATCTCTGCTTGTGGCGGGCAAACGCTTGCCTCGTGTTACGAGATGACCGAGGAGCCGAGTGTTGGGCCAAACGCAGTTTATGGTTCGGAAAACTTAGTGGACGTGTCTGCCTGATTGAATTGAGAATCGCCCGCAGGCAAGCTCGATTCAAGGATGTTGAGCGAGGATTAGTACTCGCGTCCAATCTTGGAGTCGCACCCGACGAAATCCATCGCGAACAGTGGTTAGCATGCGCCCAGACGCAGCAATTTCATCAGATGGAAGACCACTGGCCGGATCTGCTTGCTGATCCGAGAGATGATGAACCAGAAATCGGACGTGGGTTTGTGACGTGGGCTGCCACCCACCACCGGCTTCAAGAGGCCCATCGAGTGATCTCTGTCTGGCACGAAGACTATCCAACCGACCCAGAGCCGCTGGCACTGCGAGGAAAGCTATATACAGCCGCGAATTACTTTGAGGGAGCCGAGACGGCATATCGCCAAGCCCTGGATCTCGCTCCCGCCAACGATGTATATCGGCTCGGTCTGGCTCATGCGCTCCGCGAGCGGCTCAAACTGGACGAAGCGGTATCGATGTACCGGGAGTGCCTCAGGCACCAGCCCGATGATCTAGCCGCACTCACTGGATTGGCACAGGCCTATACCAGTCAAGGAGAAATCCAATCGGCGCTCAGCGTGCTGCGTGATGCAATTGCGCACCACCCTGACGATTTGGACGTGCTACAAACATTCGGAGAAGTGATGTTGGCCTCTGGCGATGCCAACTCCGCCGCCAACGCCTTAGGGCGAGTCTATCAGGCTCGCCCAGAGAACTCGAATCTCGCCTACGCGCTGGGGAGGGCTCTCAAAGCCAGTGGGCGGGAGCAAGAATCGGAACCACTCTTTGCGTTCGTTGCCGAGTCGCGCGAGCCCGTCAATCAACTAAAGGACTTAGAAGAGCAATTGTCGAAACGTCCGAATGACGTAGAGCTTCGGACAAAAATCGCTTCGATTACCGCGCGGTACAAGTCCCGCAGTGACGCCATTCGCTGGTACGAGAATCTGTTGATCGTTGCCCCGTGGCATACTGCCACGAAAGAAGCACTCGCAGAAGTTTATCGTTTGAAGGCCGAAACACCTAAACGAAGTTCGGGTGAAACAGATACTTTTGAATCACGATAGGGACCGCCCATACAGGCGGCCTCACGCACAGATCCGTAAGGAGGCTCGTCAAAATAACTTAAGCAATTTTCCTCTTTGAACTACAAGAGGTCATGCACGATGCAGCAACGATTCAAAGGATTGAGTCTCGGTTTTCCGCGTTGTCGCCGTTTCTGAAGAGAACCAAACGGGGACACACGCAATACTGTTCGCCACGGAATTTGCGCCATCGAGTTTTGTCTGGCGACAAGAGAAATCCACGGCTGCCGCCACAGTTTGGCACGCTTTTTGCGCCAAGACAAGCATCGAATAGAGTCGGGGGATGGATACGCCAGCCCCCATCGAAACCCCTCGTTCTCCGGTCTGTCTGACGGAGAAGGAGATTGTCGGATTCAAGTATTTCGACCAGTTGCTGCCGCTCCTTGAGCGACTGCGCGTCGACGGTTGCGATCGCGATAAGGCGGGCAACCGAGAACTCCATTTCGACCAGTACGTGTCGATGATTCTCCTCTTCCTGTTCAGTCCGATTTGCTCCTCGTTGCGGGCCGTTCAACGAGCGACCGAACTTCCCAACGTCCAGGCAAAACCGGGATGTGGTCGCGCTTCGCTGGGCTCACTCTCGGAAGCCAGCACCATCTTTGATCCAGATCGTCTGATCGAGATCATCAAGGAACTGGGACTCCAGCTTCAGCCGACTGTGAAGGATCAACGATTAAAGGACATCCAACAGCAGATCACGCTGGTCGACGGAACCTTGATCGCGGCGATGCCGCGCATCATGGAAGCCTCGGTGATGAAGCAAAAGTCCGGGGCAGGAATGATCAAATGGAAGCTGCACACACAGTTTGACATCGAAAAGCACATCCCCTCTCGGATCGATGTCACCCGCAATGGGGGCGGCGACAACGATGAACGCGCCGTCCTCGAACGCACTCTGGAGGCTGACCTGCTCTACATTAAGGACCGCGGCTATGCCAAGTTCAAGCTGTTTAACGACATTGTCAACATCCAATCCAGTTACATCTGCCGCATTCGAGACAACAGCGCCTTCACAGTTGCCGAGGAGAAACCGCTGACCGAGGCGGATCGTGCAGCGAATGTGGTGTCGGACCAGATCATCCTCATCGGTCAAGATCGGCCGGAGAAAGTCCGACCCAACCATCCGATGCGGCTGGTGATCGTGAAAATGAAGCCGCACGTTTCCAAAGGGAAATATGGCGGTGGTTCGACCGGGGCTGACTGCGATGGATTTCTGCGGATCGTTTCCAATCTCTTGGATGTCCCCGCAGAGATCATTGCACTCTTGTCTGCGTACCGGAGGACCATTGAAGTCTACCAACCGGACTACGCATCAAGCGCAAGCTTGTATCAGCTCGTCTGTTAATGTTAAGGTTTGTGCTAAAGCATTGCTGCAACTGGCGTTGTGGTGTCAACAACGGGCGGTTGACGGCAAGATCTCTGCAAGCCAACTCGAGCAAGGAGGCTCACAATGGTCGCATCAGTCCCCCCCCGCACCGAGTGATCAATCCGCCGGAGCAGAGGAATTCTGTTCCTCTGGACCAATTGTGGCCTCAGCTGCCACAGACCTAGCGGCAGGAACTGCTCGGACAACTGACACGGATCTTAACTCAGCATCTGGCACCTTGCGACGACAAGGAAGTGGCCGATGAATAGCACCACGCTTCCTGGTACACGACAACGCAACTCGGGATCGTCAGCCTCGCAGCCGAATATTGTGCGACAAGAGCCTGCGGTAACGTTGCTCCGCTCGGACAAGATCACCAGCGAACACCTTCAGCGATTGGCGATCGCCTACGTTCGGCAATCGACTCAGCACCAGGTGCAAGAACATCGCGAGTCGACGGCACGACAGTATGCCTTGCAGGATCGCGCCGTGGCACTGGGGTGGCCCAGGGCGGCAGTCGAAGTGGAGGACAACAGGTGGAGGACAACAGGGACACAGCACGTTGAAGAGAGGACAACAGGGAGAGGGCAACGGGGACACAGCACGTTGGTGATACCAAATGCAGTAGGTTTTGCGATGCCTCTTGGGCAATCTCCGTAATCGCACAATCTCCCCGGAACGCTGACGGTGTTGTCACTGGGCTGGCGGCGAATTTTGCCAAGAAGAAGGAGAGATTCAGCGAGGAATCACTTTGAAGTCGTGAGATACCGCAGTCGGTCACCATGGCAACCGTCCGCGCTCGGAGAGGGCGGGCGGGCAATTGGTTTGAGGGATCAAATGGCATCGGATCGGGACGCTCTGGTGGCTATGCCCCGCTGGTCGCGAAGAGTTCGCGTGCGGGCTTTCGCATGTAGTATCGATGCGATCCGACTCGGGTTCGAGTCAGATCGACGGTTTGGGGTTGGCCTGCCACGTTGTGGAAGAGCTGGCCAAACTCACCGACGAGATGGCACCACGCCTTCGGCTCGATTCTCAACCGGGCGAAGAGTGGGAGTGCGTCTTCAGGCGTGGAACCTTGTTTTCCCGTCGCCAAGCTGCGGGCCGTCCAATCGAGCAATTCGAGATAGGCGGGCAATCGCAACGGCAAATAGCCTTTGTCGCTGCAACGAAAACCGTTCGTGCTCGCCACCGGGCCGAGTTCGTCAGACTGTTCGTCAATCGTCACGGGCGACAGAAATCGATCTGGGGTCGGCACTCCAGGCATCGTTGAGGGTATTGATTGCGTCTGGCCAGGAGGTTCGATGGCAGGGGGTTCAGTGTTTTCCTGTGTCGCGATCAGTTGCTCCAACGACTCGATGCGACGCTGCACCGACGTGAAGTCGCTCGCTTCCAGAGTCTCCGCCATCGCCGCTCGAATCGGGTTCAGGTCGACATAGGCCGCACAGGCCAAGATCGCCGCTTCGTCCAAGAGGCGAACGGCTCGGTAGCGACTTTGAAAGAACCACCGTCAACAACACCCACAAGTTCCGCGTTGGCGGAACTGGGAAAATCGGGATAATTGGTCTTGACGCACTGATGGAACTTGCTCGATGGACGAGCACCCGAATGCGACAATTTGAAGAAAGGTCTCTGTCAT
>JANXOO010000631.1 GCA_025353525.1 Schlesneria sp.
GTTCCTTCGCATCGGTCGATGAACTCACGATAGAATTCTTCGCAGGTCTCGTTGGGCAGGCTCTTGCGTTCCTGAGACGTATTTCCGCGAGAGTGAAACAGAACGACGGGACGCGGCAGCCGTGAAAGCCAGCGTTCGGCCGTGGCGACGGCTTCGGCGGAGAGGTACGGAGCGACATCGACTTTCGAAGCTACGAATTCGTCCCATAAATCTGCTTTTTCGCCGATGAATGGCAGTGGAGGCTCAGAAAGGTTGTGCCCCATCTTGCTTCCCTGCCAGAAATGTCCCTGCCCGGCAGAGGTTTCACCCTTGGGATACTCCCACCGATGAACGCTTGATGCGCCGGTCGAAATTGTCGTTGCGCCTGCCGCTCGAAATAGTACTGCCTTGTCTGGCGCACATTCGACTTCGATCTGATGGCCTCGCTTTGTGTAGAGCGGTATCAGATGGGCGAAGTAGGCACAGTCTCCCAATCCATGATAGAAGGAAACAATGTTACGCGAGATTACAGGTGGCGGTGATTGTACCGGGGATGAAGGAGAATTCGTTTGTGGAGTGAATGAGTTCGTTTGGGAGTTGTGACCGTTCAATGTCATCTGCGGGGCGTCCATGCCAGAGAGATACATCTCAATTTTCCGGATGACATCTGCGGGAGAAATCATGTCGAGGCAGCGAGGGATGCGGAGTTCCGGAGTGATCTGGACCGGTTGCTCGCACAGGTCGTGAGAATCTTTGGCGTCACCGTCACCGACGGGCTGGCATCGCGATTTCCAGCATCCTCCTTCAGAACAACAACTCAGCATGCCATTCGTGGCAAGGTATTGATGGTGCGGATAGGCTTCCCATTGAGCCGGTTCGCGTCCGCCTGCAATCACGACGCACGGGCGGTGGCGTGCAGCACCGGCGGGCATTTCGACGGCAGCTGCAAGGTGCATGGCAAAGGTGACCGGGGAGACGACACCCGACGCGCGGTGCATCAGACGGACGAACTGCCGCGTTGTCGTTTTGCCGATCAGGTTGACGACCCCGTCCAGCGGCGGATGCCAATGCCCCGCTTCGCCGCATTGCAGAAAGGCGATTCGGCCTCGAAAGTGATCGACGACTTTCTGGAAGCTGGCGGGATTCCACCATTTGGCTGTGAAATCGAATTTGCCACCTGCGATCATCATCCAGTAGTGGTCCGGGAGCGGCAGTTGCAAATCGTCGCCGGGCGACCGTTCCCGTTCGGCGGGGCTGAGGTGGATATCTCCGGAAAATTTCGAGACCGGGATGCGCAGGCCGAGTCGTTCTTCGAGGTACTGCGTGTAGCCGTGCAGAAAGTGGTAGGGACGTTGATTGCTCTGATGGACCAGCGGGTAGTGCATGTCGAGCACTTCGACACCTGGCATTCCTTCGTTCAGTCGGGTCAGCCAGGGATTGTGCTCCCATAGGGCATCGGCGGACGTACGGACATCCGTTTGAAATTGCCCTGGATAAGCGACATGAAGATCCCGCACGGCGGCGGTGAGCATGACGACATCACCGGGACTCTGGAACGATCTCAGGATCAACTGTCGCATCAGTCAGTTCCGTTCGAGACAATCGTCAAGGACCTGCAAGGGAAAAACGAGCTGAAAAAGAGGGAAAGCACCACGACGACCCGTGGCGCGCCGGAGTCCCATTTTTGAGCGGATTTTCAGAATGGAGCAGCTCGTTTTTTGCCAGTCGTTTTGCAAAATCAGACGACCTCTTCCACGCCATGCGGACCGCATTTTACCGAAGCGGTTTCCAAACTTCAAGAAAAATGTTTCCGGAAATAAACATTTATTCAGGTAAGTCTGTAGTCATCTGTGGAATATTGTGCAGATTATTCAATTTGCTGCGACTGATGACAACATCGACTCACGTAAATGAGTCGACTTGGTTGCAGAATGTCGTTCCGGTTGCATAGCCCGAAACCAGGTCGGTGATCGTGATGTTACGACCGGAATGCCGTACCATTTCTGTCCGCTGGCTCCTGACCTGTCACGGCTTCCAGGATGATATTTGCAATTTGCACGGTCGCGCCGGGATGCGCCAGTTTCCGGGCTGACAGGCACATCGCTTGGCGCCGATCAGCGTCTTCCAGTAGCTGACGCAATATGATGGACAATTCGTTCGCGGTCTGTGCCGGGTCTGATTGATGCTCGATCATCACTGCAGCGTCACTCGCACAGAATGCAATCGCGTTGGCTCGCTGATGATTATCCGCCGCGTGTGGAAACGGCAGCAGAATCATTCCTGTTCCAG
>JANXOO010000646.1 GCA_025353525.1 Schlesneria sp.
GCAGCAAGTAATTGTTTCCCGGCCGCTTCGATGTCGGCGTCATTTGTGATGATCAGATCGGATTCGCGCCGTTTTTCGATCAGACTCCACTGACTCGCTTCACGTCGCCGCAGTTCATCCCCGGACCACCCGCGAGTTTCCCGGACCCGATCAAGCCGAACTGCGTCCGGTGTGTCGATGTAGACAACAAGATCACATTTGTTGCGCCAGCCGGATTCCAGCAAGATCGCAGCGTCAAGCAAGACTCCTTTTTTACGCGCCGCAGCCGCAGCGGCGACCGCTTTGAAAACGCCCCGTTCGATTTCAGGATGAACGATGTTTTCGAGATCCTGCCTGCCAGACAGACAGTCGGAACTCACGCCAAAAACCATGCGGGCCAGCTCAGATCGAATAACGGCTCCGTCCGCCCCCAGAATTCCATTGCCGAATCGCCGATGAAGTAATTCTTTCACCGACGGATCCAGCAGGGCATCATGCCCCAGCCGGTCGGCGTCGATGACTGAAACACAGGCGTGTCCGGCAACCCACGCGGCTACGGCACTCTTTCCCGACCCGATTCCTCCGACGATTCCGATGACGGGAATCCGATGCGACGACGTCACACGAAGCGAGGGGGTTTCAACGGTCACACAGTCCTCACATGATTATTCATTCATCGTTCCTCATTCCTGTCGCCCGAACGGATGCGGAACTTGTCGGGATCATGGAACGTGTCAGGGGGAGGGGGCGCGGGCCATAATATTCAACGGATTGAACGAATCATCCCGAGGATTTTTTCCTCGTCGTACTGTTCCGGTGTCAGACTGAGCTGCAGTGTGCAATTCCCTTTTTTGCCTGGAAACACACCATGCACCCACCACATCTTTGGGCCCTTCTCCGCCGCCACATTCGGTTTCGCATCGACCTTAACAGGCTCGTTTGGAACGGAAGGCGGGCCGTCCGTTGTGCCGGGATCGGTTCCGGTGGGCGCGTCGGGGCTGTCTGGACGAGTTTCCGGAGTTGCACTTTTGGCGGGAGGTACAGGTTCGACGGGAATTTCATCGTCCGACATCTCTTCGTCGAAGCCAATCCGGGT
>JANXOO010000649.1 GCA_025353525.1 Schlesneria sp.
TTGCTTCGCGATCAAGTCAAGCAAAGCGTACATTTATTTGCGTTATGAGTACGGACGCAGCTATCGCGTTCTGAAAAAAGCGATCGAAGAATGTTATGCCGCAGGACTGTTTGGCAAGAATATTCACGGCAAGGGATTTGACCTGGATGTTGTGCTCCATCGCGGAGCTGCCGCGTACATTTGCGGCGAAGAGACCGGGTTGATCGAGAGTCTGGAAGGAAAACGCGCGTGGCCCCGCATCAAGCCGCCGTTCCCCGCCATCGAAGGACTTTTCCGCAAGCCGACGATCGTCAATAACATCGAAACAATGGCGTGTGTCAAACAGATCCTTGATCGGGGTGGCGACTGGTTCAAAAGCATGGGTGTGCCTCCTGATCCGAAAAATCCCCGTGATGCCGGAAGTTACGGACCAAAACTGTACTGCATCAGCGGACATGTCAATAAGCCGGGTTGCGTTGAATTACCGATGGGAGTGACCGCTCGCCAGTTGATTGACGAGCACGGTGGTGGAGTCTGGAAGGGTCGCAAGGCAAAAGCCGTTGTCCCAGGCGGAATCAGCATGGGATTTCTGTCCGCCGATGAACTCGATCTTCCACTCGATTTCAATGGTCCAGGCAAAGCGGGATGTCTAGGCTTGGGGACTGCGGCAATCACTGTTATCGACGATCAGACAAGTATGGTCGATGTGTTGTTCAACTGTGCCCGGTTTTTCGCTCACGAATCGTGCGGCCAGTGTACTCCGTGTCGCGAGGGAACGGCCTGGATGCACAAGATTCTGGCGCGAATCCGCATGGGTGAAGGCCAGCTTCAGGATCTTGATCTGCTGGTTGAAGTCGCAAGTTCGATGGGGATTATCCCCGGTACGACCATTTGCGGGTTGTCGGACGGAGCGGCGTGGCCGATCAAGAATGCCATCAAGAAATTCCGCATCGAGTTTGAAGAGTACATCAAAACCGGCCTGAAAACGGCCAAGCCGGTCGACGAGTTAATGGAGGTGCATTGATTCCACCTGGTGAGACGATGCATCACAAAACGCGAATTATACCATTGCTGAAAATTGAGTTCACAGCGGTGTCTCCGCGTCGATCTCGGAAACGGACTGACAAACAAAGCATCATTCCTGGCCGCGAACAGAATAAATTCCTCAACCGAACAGACCACTGATTTCCTATGCCAACCGTTATTGTTAACAACAAGCCCGTCGAAATCGGTCCTGCCGAAAAGCTGAACTGCATTCAGGTGGCGCAACGTGCGGGGGACGAGATCCCCAGCTATTGCTGGCACCATGATCTTTCGGTCGTGGCCAGTTGCCGCATGTGCCTTGTCGAGGTCGGCGAGAAGAAGCCGGACGGGACAATTGTGATGCAGCCCAAGCTGTCGCCCGGTTGCCAGACTCCCGTCAAAGACGGCATGGTCATCGTCTCGAACAGCGAAAAAGTTCTGGCCGCCCAGAAAGCGACGCTCGAATATTTGCTGCTCAATCATCCGCTCGATTGCCCGGTCTGCGATCAGGCGGGCGAATGCGGACTGCAAGACTACAGCTATCAATACGGACGCGGCTACAGCCGTCTGCAAGAACCCAAAAACATCAAGCCCGACAAGGACTATATCGGCGAACAGATTACGCTGTTCACCGATCGCTGCATCATGTGTACTCGCTGCGTGCGGTTCACACGCGAAATCAGCGGCACAGCCGAATTGCAGGTCATCAGCCGCGGCACGCACGAAGAAATCGATATTTTCCCAGGCGATCCGTGCAATAATAAACTGGCGGGAAACGTCGTCGATCTTTGTCCGGTCGGTGCGCTATGCAGCAAGGATTTCCTGTACCAGCAGCGCGTCTGGTGGCTGAAATCAAAGAACAGTGTCTGTCCCGGTTGCAGTACCGGTTGCAGCATTACCGTCGATCAGAACGACGACGTGTTGTATCGGCTGAAGCCGCGTGAGAATCCGCAGGCCCAGGGCAGCTTCATGTGCGACGAAGGCCGGTTCGGCTGGAAGTACGTCCAATCTGACAGGCGATTGACGCACCCAGAACAGCGATCGGGTGGCCAAATCGTTTCAAAGGATTGGGATTCGGTTCTTGCGGCACTCCGAAGTTCGCTGGAATTGGCGAAATCGAAGTTGGCCGTGGTGATCTCACCGTGGGCGACGGTTGAAGAAGCATATCTGTTGTCAAAATATGTGAAACGAACGGCTCCTGGTGCCACTCTCGCACTCGGAACAGTTCGCAATGTCGGCGACGATGACTTGTATCCAAAAGATATCCACGGCAAACCGATGTTGCCGACGAAGTTTACCATTCGGGCCGAAAAGTGCCCCAATCGCCGTGGTGTCGAAGCGGTATTGGCACACACCCAGGGAAATGTCGTTTCGTTCACAACAGTACTCGACCGAATCGGTCGTGGCGAGATCGATTCGCTGTACGTTCTGGGTGGCGATCCGGAAGGGTGGATTGCTGACGCCGATGTTGGCAAACTCGACAAATTGAAGCTGTTGATCGTGCAGGATTTGCTGGCGTCAACGGCGAGTGCGAAGGCGCAGTTCGTTCTTGCGGGGGCGGCATGGGCCGAGAAAGACGGAACATTTGTGAACCACGAAGGGTTGGCTCAGGCCATCCATCGCGGGTTGCGCGGACCTCAGGACAGTCGGCCTGACGGGCGCATACTGATGGAACTGTCTGGCCGCAGCGGGCTGTTCCATGCTCCGACATTGCGACAGGAAATCGCGAGGGAAATCCCTGCTTTGGCAGCGTTGAAAACGGGTGATCCGGGCGAGAACGGTGTGATGCTGGTCCCGGAATCAAAGGCAGAAATGCAACCTGTCGTGTAATCAAGCGGCTGTGTAGTAGTCAAGTGGCCTGGTTGGCCGAATCGTCCGGTTGTCGGACGATCCTGAAGACGAGTGGTCCGGATGAATGGTGTCCTGCGGGACTTTGATAAGACAAGTCGGATTCGCGTTATGCTCGAACAACTCATCAATATGTTTCCGGAATGGGCTCGCCCGTTCGTGATGCCGATGCTCACGATTGTGATCGTGTTGCAAGTCAATCTTGGCGTCTGCTCGTACCTGATCCTGCTCGAACGAAAGCTTTCGGCATGGATGCAGGATCGCATCGGTCCTAATCGGGTCGGGCCATGGGGACTGCTCCAGCCGGTCGCCGACATGTTGAAACTTCTTCTGAAAGAAGACGTGATTCCAGGTCACGTCAACAAGTTCCTGTACGTCCTCGCGCCGGGAATCTCGGTCTTCACAACGATGCTGGCGTTTGCCGTCGTCCCGTTCGGACCGGTCCCCGAGAACCTGAGCGCGACCGACGGACAATTCCCATACATCATTGCACCTGGAATCGATCTCGGCCTGGTCTTTATTTTTGCCGTGACAAGTCTTGCCGTTTACGGAATCATCCTCGGCGGCTGGGCTTCGAACAACAAATACAGTGCTTTAGGAGCGATGCGGGCGAGTGCCCAGGTCGTCAGCTATGAAATTCCGCTCGGCATGTCCGTTGTCGGACTCGCGATGCTCACCGGTTCGATGAGCATCGAAAAAATTCTACTGCAGCAAGCGCACGGAAGCGTCTTCGCATGGAACATCTGGTTCCAGCCGCTTGCCTGCGTGATTTTCTTCGCAGCGGCAATGGCCGAAGCGCAACGGTTGCCATTCGATTTGTCTGAGTGTGAACAAGAACTGGTTGGCGGCTGGCACACAGAATACAGCGCGATGAAGTGGGGCCTGTTCTTTCTGGGCGAGTACACTCACGTTATCACGATCAGCTTTCTGACAAGCATCCTCTTTTTCGGAGGCTGGCAGTTTCCGTTGATCGCGGAAGTCAGCAGTAATTACACCGGGTCAACGCTGGTGAAAGTCCTGGTATTGCTGTCAAAATCGTTCGTATTCATTGTCGTGATCCAGATGTTGCGGTGGACGATCCCCCGCTTTCGCTTTGATCAGTTGATGGGCCTGGCATGGAAGGTACTCATACCGCTGGCAACATTGAACGTTGTCTGTGTGATGATCGTAAAACAGTTTCATATGAACGTCTGGTGGTTGCTGCCGATGTCTGCCGGTTTGTTTCTGGGTGCTGGCCTGATTGGGACCCAGTCGTCCCGACCGTTCGCACGCAAGAATTCCGAACCTGCCGCTGCACCGCACGGTAATCACGCACACGCACATTGATACGAAACACGTAATTCAGAAACAAAATCGGCCGCCGGATTGCTGTTGGCAGTTTGGTGACCGAAACCGGACTTCCGGGCGACCGGGGGCCGCAAGAGTGAGGACGAAATATGCCAATTGATCCGAAAGACATCGAGTGGGTTGAAGAGCCGCCGATGAACTTCTGGGAATCGACATTCCTGCCAGCGGTATTCGACGGACTGCGCACAACGGGGGGGCATGTCACCAACTTCCAGCCCGTGACAGAATACTATCCCGAACAAAAACCCGATCTTCCCTCGCACTACCGGGGCGTTCATCGCTTGAATCGCGACGACAAAGGGCGGGTGAAGTGCGTAGCGTGCATGATGTGCGCAACCGCGTGCCCGGCTCATTGCATCGACATCGTGGCGCAAGAAGCTCCGAAAGATGACCCCCACTGGGCCGATCGCGACAAGTTCCCCAAGTCGTTCGTGATCGACGAACTGAAGTGCATTTACTGCGGAATGTGCGAAGAAGCGTGTCCAGTCGATTCGATCGAACTGACCAACATTTTCGATCTGACCGGCATGTCGCGGCAAGAGATGATGTTCGACAAGGAAAAACTGCTGAGCGTCTTCGATCAGACAAAAGATTCTGGCAAGGATCCGATCAGAACCCACAAAGGGAAACTGGGCCATGCCAGCGATTTCACCAACCTGCATACGCTTGGCCCCGCGACAACCGTCAGATCGGATGACCGCTCGGCAAAAGCGGACACTGCGGGCGTGATTGATTTGAAGTGATTGAAGACCTGGCACAAAAACGCTGAAAGCCTGTCGCCAAAACCAGACACCGAAAACTGAACA
>JANXOO010000673.1 GCA_025353525.1 Schlesneria sp.
AGGAATTCGTTATTGGTCTTTGTCATGTGGGGAGATGCAGCGACGTGGCGGCTCGGTCGGAGCCTCGCCCTCGCATGATGCGGCTTCGCCTTTTCTTGCTTGTCTTCTCTGTGTCTCTGGTGCCTCTGTGGTTCACTTCCACTTTCGACGATTCGCCTTTGAGTAATCCACTGGCAGGTCAGCAACTTGCGACAATTGTTCATGCGCCGATCCTAAGCCCCACCCCTTTGGGGCTAAGGAATGTGCCCGTGTTACGGTCAGTCATTCCATCGGCGCAAGGGGCTTTTTTTGAATCATTCCAGGTGTTTCTCAAGTTCGTTTATCCAGATTTCAATCCCGGGTGTGCAGCACGCTACCCACCGGCGTCCAGCGACAATATCAAAACCGTTTCGCCTTCGGTGAGAACCGTCTCAGGTTCTGTGACAAACCGGTTTCCTCCCAGATTCGCGGTAAAGCCCGGACGCATATTACGTCCTTCGATGCACGACCGGGCGAGTGACGGAAATCGGGATGCCAGGTCGGCCAGCAGATCGCCCAGACAATCCCCCTGCGCTGTCGTTCGAGCGGTTCCAGCGCGGGCTCGCGGAATGCCGAACAGTTCGACTGTGATTGTCACCGGCATCGTGCGACACGCTGCATGAAAGGAGACTTTCGCATAAAGCTGGCCTCTGCTGAATTGCCAATTGCCTCAGGTCGTTCCGCCGTTACCAGTGGGATTGTACGCTGGCGACAGGCGGGTTTCAGTCGATTCGCGAAGGCCGCATGTCGAGTGATCGTACACGGCGCTGTCTCGAAGGCCAATACTGACGTGCATTCTCATTCGTACAATCTCGCCATGTCACGAAGCTCGTCCAGTGCGACATCGAGTTCGGGGACGATGGCTCCGCAAACACGGCCCGCCCGATCACAGACCCCCAGTCGCAAAAGATCGTCGTAATCGGGTGAGGCTCTTAGGCGCAGGTGGGCGCGGTGTCCGATCGTCCGGTCGCGGATCTGGTAAACGTCCATATGATGTTCAATCAACCAGGCCGTTCGCGGGGTGATGTGTCCATCCAATGCCGCAAGCCCCGCCTCTACATGGTTGTGTTTGTCGATTCCTGTACCGACATCGTGCAGCAGCGCGGCGAGCAGAAATTCTTCGTCATATGGCAATTCGTCTTTGGCCAGAACGTAACACTGTAACAGGTGGTATAACAGATCCCCTTCCGGATGATAAAAGTCATCCTGCATGACTGCTTCAAGCGGAATGAGGAGCGTTCTGTAGACCTGAAACCGGTCGACACCAGTCCCAACTGCCGTCGGCGCGCGCTCAGAGTCGTCGGCAACATTCCCGGCGAGTGATTGTTCCTGTTGGTCCCCGGCCGATCGCAATTCGGGTTCTTGACCGGAATACGTCTTTTGTTCGAAAATCCGTGTCATCCGCCGAATTTCTTCAAGGACTTCGGCATCGTCGGGAAGTTCCGAAGGTTTGATCCAGCCCCGACAAATTCGTCGGGCAGCCTTCAACTTGGCCCGATGGCAGTCGGTCTCATCGCGAGAACACAGAAGCCGAGCGGCTTCGGCAATAATCCGTCGCCTCAATTTATCATCGGTCATACAGGGTGTGCCGGTTTTGTTTCCAACCGATCGTTCCAGCCAAAATGGAGCAACGACCGTCGACGAAATCGTATCATGCAGATCTCGATTCAATCACAAGCCCATCAAGGCCGACACCGGGCTCGTTCTCGTCGCAATTCTACATCGCCGACTGGCTCCGTCAACGTGAAAATCAGAAGTCCTTCGAACAACTCACGTTGACCCGATATTCCGACTGCTGATACAAGCCGTTCTCTGAAATGCGTTTAATCGGGTCGCGAAGGAATCGCGGTCGACAATTCGGCTGGTCGAACAGGGCAAAAAGGAATTGGCTCATGCTTCAAAAAGGAATCTGCGTCTGGTTTGTATTATTGACGACGGCGGCATTTTCCGATGATGCCCCTCGGGCCGCCAAATCGCCGAAGAATCAGCGTGTCTCGCCGAAAGTCCTTCGCGAAGCCATGGCGTTGCCGGAATACAAGGCTCAAGCCCCCGTCGCCGCAGCCGTAACGATTCAGCAACTTCAGCGTTTGACAGAAAAACTGAAAAAAGACGGTGACAATGAGGGGGCGGCGCTGCTTCAACGTTTTGTCCATGAACAGGGGCAATTGGCCGAGCACTCAGAATCGATCACTTCAGAGAATGGTCGCGATTGCGTTGAGATTCAGTTTGAAGCTTTTGAAATGAATCCGGCTGAACTTCCAACGGGCTCGAATCATCGAG
>JANXOO010000680.1 GCA_025353525.1 Schlesneria sp.
ACTTGCCAACAAAATCTTCGATAAGTTCAGGCGGATCTTGCAGATCCCCGTCAAGCAAAACGCAGGCATTCCTGGTTGCGATACGCATGCCGCTCATAAATGCCGCCTGAGAACCGAAATTCCGTGAGTGCGAAATTCCGATCAGGCGAGGATCGTTTTGAGACAACGCCCGAATCGTCTCTTCGGAATCATCGGGGCTGCAGTCGTTGACAAAGATGATCTCGTGATCGATGTTCAGCCGATGAAAGACGGCCTTCAGCCTCGCGTACATGATCGGTATCGCCATTCCGTCCTTGTAGCAGGCAATAATCGCGCTGACGCTGCAGCGAGTGTCGACCGCAAAAACCTTCGATGACGTCTCGTATCGATTCCGATCGGGTAGCGAACGCAGCCAATCGGTCGTTTTGCGCAACCCTTCGTCGAGTGGCGTCGTTGCCGACCAGCCAATCCGGTCTCGAGCCAGATCAGGACGAGCGTACCAGTCGGCCGCATCCCATTTTCGCGGTGGCATGTTGAACCGGGGTGCGGCGTCGATCTCGTACAATGTTTTCGCCATTTCGGCGATCTCTGCCATCGTGACTTTAGTCCCGGTCCCGATATTGAATGACGCACCATAGTCGTCGTCACGCAAATTCAAAGCGGCTTTTACAAACGCCGAACAGACATCGTCGATGTAGACGAAGTCTCTGGAAATATCCGGGCGTACGAAATCAGGAAGCTTTCGGTCCAGTCCGTTACAGACGAGTTTGGGGATCAGTCGAGACGAATCTTCTAGCGGACCGTAGGCGGAATAAAGTCGCAGATTGACACATGGAAACCGCAGGTGGCGACCATAATAATGGATCAAGTGCCCGGTCGCTGCTTTGGAAACGGCGTAGTGTGAGTTAGGTGCCAGATGGTCGAGTTCCGCTGGTCCGGAACAGTTGTCGCCGTATTCGGACGAACTTCCTGCGTGGACATATCTGACCAACGGCAGTTTCTGAAGTCGCGCCAAAAGTCGTTCGGTAATGCCAAAGTTTGTGCGATGAATCAATTCTGCATCCGTTTCAAAGGAATAGGCACCGAATGCCACACAATTGAAAACGGTTCGAGGTTTCACAGTTTCGAGCAATTGATCGATGTTTGAATTGATCAGCAGGTCGACACAGTGAACCATCTCTTGCGGAACTGATTCGAGCCGCCATGCGGGCGTCCGGGTGGCAGTCCCGTGGACGTCGTCTCTCACACGTCGCAACTGGTGCATCAGGTTCGCTCCGACGAATCCGCTCGCACCGAGAACCAGAATCGGGCCGTGCAGTCGCCTGATCTCTGCATCCAGCAAGAGACCTGGCGGTGATGTTTGATCGACGGAGTCTGTCATAGAGTTCTGCCCTCGGACACTACTTTCAGGATCGACTCTGCATCCAGATGACATTCCGCCCTGTGAAATGATTGAGAACCATACAGCCCGGACGGATAGCCGCGAGCGGTCAGATGTCGGAACATTCGCGGCAAACATTGACTGTGAATCAACGCCACTGCCAGCGACGATCCCGCAGACCCCTGGGCCACATGTTCTTCAGCGACAACCAGACACGATGCCGAGCGGATGTCCGCCAGCAATTCCATCGGCAAATCGGGCAAAGGAAGTCGACACAGTGCCCACAGATTGGGGCGTTGATCTTCGGGCAATTCCAGGAATCTGCACAAATGCGAGCCCGCGAGCGGTCCCACGGTGATAACGGTTCCGGAATTGCCACTCAGCAATTTCCGCCAACCCGAAAATGGCGGCGGTTCCCAACCTTTTGGCTCTTCACTCAATCCCAGCCGCAGGTAGCCCGGTTGCCGGGTATGGATCAGATACTGTATGACGACGGGCAAATCGGCGTCAAACGCGGGGATCATTGCTTCCATCGAAGATAGCGTCAGCAATACGCCATAGTCTTCCAGTGCGTGGTGAGTGCATCCCATCACACCATATCCGTATCCTCCGCCGTTACCGACAATCACGACCGGCAAGTGATGCAGGCAGACATCGTTTCGAATCTGTTCGAATGGCCTGGCGTAGACGAAGGGAGCGATACTGTAGACCCAGGGACGCAGCCCATTTCGCGCGAGACCTGCGGCCACTGAAACCATATTCTGTTCGGCGACTCCCGCGTTGATAAAACGCGTTCCAAGTGCGTCACGAAGTGGTTCGAGAGCCTTGAAACCGAGATCACCCGTCAGAAAAATGAAGTCGTTCTGCTTGCTGTAAGTCAAAAGTCCATCGCAAAACGCACGTCTCACAGTATTTCGACCTCTCGTCTGGCCACTGCAAATTGCTCGGGCGACATCGG
>JANXOO010000700.1 GCA_025353525.1 Schlesneria sp.
CTGACACTGATCACTGTCGCGGATGTCGCCCGCAAGAGCTCGTACAGCTTTGCCTCGTTCTTTTCATCCAGCGCGCTCGTTGCTTCATCGAGAATCACGTACTTTCGGTTGGCCAGCAGCACGCGAGCGAACGCCAATCGCTGTTGTTCACCGAGCGACAAAACTTTTCCCCAATCTGCTTCGACATCCAGCCCTCCGCATCGCTCGATCAAATCGGGAAGGTTCACGGCGACGAGAACTCGCTGGAATTCTTCGTCAGGACGATCGTCTGGTCCTCCCGGATACAAGAGTTGGGCTCGCAGGTCACCGATGATCATGTAGGGCCGCTGAGGCAGAAAAAGCATCTCGTCCAGTTTTGGACGTATCACTTTTCCGCTTCCCGAATTCCACAACCCGGCAATTGCTCTCAGCAACGAACTCTTGCCACCGCCGCTGGCGCCAACGATCAACATGCCATCCCCCTCCGAAACCTTCAACGAGAGATCGGTGACAAGTTTGCGCTTGAAATCCGGAGTCTGGAGGCTGAGTTCCTGCATCGATACCGGGCTTCCGTCTTCCGTATCAATAGATGCATGCGCGATGTCCGTCGGCGATGTCGTCGTTTCCAGGGACTTTGCGAAGCGGTCAAGTCGGCCAACTCCCGCTGCAAAAAGGCTTAAAATGTCGAATTTGCTCACGACGACGTTTAATGCACTGAAGACCGCCGAAAACGCGCCGGTCGCCTGAACGACACTGCCAATCTCAAGGTCGCCGGACATCACCCGCGGGGCAAGGATAATCCCGGGAATGATCAGCGTTGCCGTCGTGTAGGCGTACTGGAACAAATTGAGAAAGAGTTGCCAGTTAATCAGTCGATTATAGTTCTTGAACACATCGCCAAAACGGTCGAAAACATACCGCGATTCCTGCTCTTCACCGCGATAGAAGGCAATCGACTCTGCGTTCTCGCGTATGCGGACGAGACTGAAACGAAAATCCGCTTCGCGTCGCAACTGAAAGAAATTCAAACCGACCAGCGGCCGCCCAAATACGAAGGCGGTGACCAGCGTACCGACCGTTGCGTAGACGATCAGGAAATAGACGAGTTCCCTGGAGATTGACCAGAGAACTCCGCTGAAAGCCACAATTTGAAGTGCCGTTTCAATGAAAATCAGCAGGAAATAAATCGATCGTTGGGTGAAAGTATTGATGTCTTCCGAAATTCGCTGATCCGGGTTGTCGATTTCCGCTTTGAAAGACAGTCGATAGAACGATTTATTACGGAAATAGTTATTAAGGAACTGCGTCGTCATCCACCGCCGCCAATTAATTGTCAGTTTGTCGCGCACGTAGTAATAAAATCCGTAAATCGGAACTGCAACGATCAGCAAACCGATCGTGAAGTAAATGGATTTCCAGTATCGATCCGGTTCGCGTGCGGCGAGGGCGGACGAAAACTCGCCGGTTTGTTGGTTGAGCATTACGCTGGCGGCAGTATTTACGAGCATCAGTACGACGAGTAAAGCGAGCAATCCCCGCGCAATCCATTTTTCGTCTGAAACCAGATATGGCTTCGAAAGGACGATGAATCTGGGAACGATTCGGCGATTAAAACGTGCCATTCGGCGTCACTCCAATGCTCGACAAGCTATTTCGGGGCAAATTCAGAAATTCGGCGGCCGCGGCGAATTCACGCCAATCGACACTTTGCCTGTGGTTTATTTAAAATGCAAGCCCCGGGAAAGCACATTTGATGCCATTCGACGCGACCTCAAGATGCGATTGGCTCATCGGAATCGCCCTGATTTTTCTCTCGCAATTCGGTGAAATGCAAATTGAATTCGCGGAAAAAACGCTTTTTGGCAGTGGATCCATTGGGGAAATGGCAAAACTTTGCCCGAGTCCATACATGATGCGAAGAATTGCCGGTAAAGTCATTGAGGGAATTTTGTGACAGACTGATTTCGTGATCCGACCGGAAAGAAAACGAAAAAGATGCAGCCCAACGAACAAATTCAAGCACAACTTCAGGGGTTGGCGAGTTACCTGACAGGCCGGCGAACGGCCATTCTTGATCGTTGGAGCATTGCCATGCGGTTCGACACTCAACTCGCGACGCATTCGTCACTCTCACGTTCGCAACTCTACGATCACATTCCAGGAATTCTGGATGCGTTCGAAAGGCAATTCAACGCCCATGATCTCGCCGGTCAGGTGCGGGCCTCTGCTGAACAACGTGAGAGCGGTGCGGGTCACGGCGTTCACCGTTGGCAGCAAGGATACAAATTGCGCGAAGTGATGCGCGAATGGCGGCATTTACATTTGTGTCTGCAAGAAGAGCTTGAGCATTATTCGTCAACTGAATTGGATTTGGTTCCGGAAACGATGGTCATCGCCCGGCGCGCTCTGGCCATGCTGTGCAGTGACGGAGTCAGCGACAGCGCCGCTCAGTACGCAGAGCTGCAACAGGCAGAAGCGGCGAGTCGCGTTCGAGATTTGCACCTCGCATTGGCTCAGTTAAAAGATCTCGATCAAAGGAGAGTTGAAGTGCTGCGAGAGGCAGCTCACGACCTTCGCGGAAACGTAGGAGTCGTGAAAAATGTAACAGCGGTACTCAACCACATCAGCGCCAGCGACGAGATGCGAGCCGAGTGCACCGCAATCCTTCAGTCCAGCGTCGCGTCGCTCCATGCAATGCTCGATGATTTGATGAGTCTTGCACGCCTGGAAGCAGGACTTGAGTTCAAAGAGATCGTCGCCTTCGATGCGACGGAATTGGTGACAAAAATGTGTGCAGCGTTACAGTCGTCAGCCAAGGAGCGAAGCCTCTTCCTGAAGACAGAGGGCCCGGAACGGTTGTTCGTCAACGGAGATTTCGTCAAGACTCAACGCATCATTCAGAATTTGGTGCTCAACGCTTTGAAGTATACCGAGCGCGGTGGCGTTATCGTTACTTGGGCCGATGATCCGACGCACGATACAGATCGATGGGTGCTCTGCGTTCAAGACACGGGCCCAGGATTCCTGATGAGCGCAGTCACCCCGTTCGCCCGTGTGTTGAAGAGTGCCACAGAGCAATCGCATGTGGCAGAGGCGAACTCGTCTGAATCGAGTCAGACGACAGATCCGGTTCAACCGGCTGCGACACTTCCAGCACTTTCCAATCAACGCTCTTCTGAACAACCGGTTGGTGAAGGAATCGGCCGGTTAATTGTCAAAAGATTGTGCGATCTGCTGGATGCGAGCCTGGAACTGGAAACCGAAATCGGTCGCGGCACGACGTTTCGAGTGATATTTCCGAAATTCTACGAAACCTGAAAGATTTTCCACATCGCCCGCCGGAATTGTGGCCAGGTGACTGACTGGATCAACTTCTGCCAGTGTGGAGGTTGAGGAGTCAACGGATCGGTTCGCCGTCGCTCGCAATGGGCGACGCAACGAACTCTCGCAAATCAGCGATCAACCACAAAAATTCTGCGTCCAGTTGTTGCATCAATTCCGTCATTTCAGACGTATCGCCTTGCCGACAGTTCCTCTCAATTGCTGTCGTGAGCCGCGTGAAAGATTTCGCTTCAAACGTCGAAGCAAGTCCACCCAAACTATGCGCAGATCCGGCAATTCGTGGTGCCGACCCGGATTCGATATCAGCTCGCAACGTTTCAACAAGCCGTGGGGCGTCCTCCAGAAAAAAGCCTGCAAGCTTCGCCATGAGTGCCCTGTCGCCGTTCAACCGCTCCAATACAACCTCGGTACAAATTGAACCATTCCCGGCAAATGTTTCAGTTTTCATGATGGTGCGATGCCTGCTTTCGGATCCCGTCAAGTTTTCGATATGCGTCGAGTGGCGTCCTGCGAGTTGAGGTGGGATCAGTGCGATAAATGCGACCCTACTCACCAGCATCTCCATCAATCTGCACTTTTCGTTCCATTGAGATGTTGAACGACGCAATTCGGTCGCGAATTTTGCCCCGCGTGACTCCAAGGATTTCGGCGGCCTGACTTTGGTTTCCGTTCGTGACCTGAAGCACGCGTGTGAACAAATAGCGTTCCACGCAATCCAGGACTTCGGTCGAAAGGTTTGTGGACTTTGCAACAATTCTCTTTTCGATGAACGACCCGAGATCGCCGATTAATGGTACATCGGGATCGACTGCGGATGGACGCGGGGCCACGCTTTGCGTCTTGGTCGCTTTCGTCGCAACGGCTTCGTTGACCGTAACGCAAACTGCCGAAACTTCGCGTGGCAGGAATTCAGGGATGATGATGGGCCCGATTGTATTCAACACGGCCTGTTGCACGATGCTCTGCATCTGTCGGACGTTTCCCGGCCAATCGTGATTTGTCAGAAGTTCCAGGCATTCCGGCGACATTCCTTCAATGTGGGGCTTATTCAAAGCACGCTGGGATTTCGCGAGGAAATATCCTAGTAGCAGCGGAATATCTTCGCGACGCTCGCGGAGTGGTGGCAGCGAGATTGTCATTCCGTTCAGCCGGTAGAGCAGGTCTGCGCGAAACGTCTTCTCTTCAACCATTTCCTCCAACGGACGATTGGTGGCGGTAACGATACGGACATCTGTTGTGATTGTTTCGTTGCCCCCAACGCGTTCAAACCGCTGATCCTGAAGTAATCGCAAAACTTTGCCCTGAACAACGAGCGCCATATCTCCGACTTCGTCCAGGAAAATCGTTCCGCCATGACACTGTTCAAACTTGCCAATCCGGCGACGGTCCGCGCCGGTAAATGCTCCCTTCTCGTGCCCGAATAATTCGCTCTCTAACAGCGTGTCGGGCAGAGCAGCACAGTTAATAGCGACAAACGGCTGATCACTGCGGTGGCTGTGCTGATAAAGTGCCTGTGCGACGAGCTCCTTCCCGGTGCCACTCTCACCGCGTATCAAAACAGGAACATCCTGAGCAGCAACGCGACCGATCGCTTTGAAGACATTCAGCATTTCCTGACTTCGACCGACGAATGACCTGATGCGAGAATCCGCCTCCGGATCCGCAGTCAGCGCTACGGGGACACTCATCAATTGTCGTGAGTTGATCGCGTTTTTAACAAGTCGATTCAAATTCGGTAAATTGAGTGGTTTTGAAACATAGTCGTAAGCCCCCTGTCTCATGGCCTCGATTGCACTGTCACTTCCGCCGTCCGCTGTGATAAAGATCACCGGAAGTCGTCGATCGCAGGCTTGAATTTCTTCAAGTATATCGAGACCAGAACGGCCCGGTAACATGATGTCCAGCAGCACAACATCCGGTCTGCGGTTCAAAACCAGATGCAGCCCTTCCTCGGCAGTCGATGCCAGGATTACTTCAATGGAAATCTCTTCCAGCGACTTCTGAAGCATGAAACGGACGCTACGATCATCGTCCACGACAAGAGCTAAAGGCATTTCGGTCTTTCGTTAAACACCACAATCCCGATCCAAACATACGGTATCCGAACACGACTCGACGTACCACCACACCCGTCAAAAGATCGGTACGAAAAGTGCGTCGCAGTCGCTTTTCTGATATCATGGTGATCCGTGTCGAGCGTTCTCGCGCGGAACCTCCGGAATACCGTCACGATCATTTTTTTAGCCGCCCTGAATAAATGTCAAGTCCATTGAAATGTTTTTTTCACGGTACGCGGGCTAAACCCCAAAAACATATGCGGTGATCTGTCGTCGCCAGTGTGTCGGTAAAATCGTCGCTGCGGGAGATTCCATTTCCGGACTTCAACGAATGCGGAAACGGAATTTCAAACGAAACATTATTCCGAACCTCAAGCAGAATAATGATGAAAGTGATTTCTTCAAATATGAAACGTATTCCGTCGCCGTTGTCACCGCAAACGCTGGCAAATTTTGGCCTGATCGTCGTCGTACTCGTCATCAACGGGATTGCCGTTCACAGAAACAGTATTGCTTTGAAGGAAATGCAGAATCGGGTGCTTGACACGCACGAGGTTTTCACGCAAGCAGAATCCCTTTTTGCAAGTCTTGTCGATGCCGAGTCAGGCGTACGAGGATTCGCCCTGACCGGCGATGACACCATGCTTCAATCCTATCGAAAGGTCGCTGAATCGCTGCCGGACCGCTTTCAGGCGTTGCGAAACGGTGTGGAAGGCAATTCAAATCAGACAGAGAACACGCGCGACTTCGAGCAACAAACGGCATTGAGGATGGGTCATTTTCAAAAAGTCATTGCGGCCCGCACGGATCGGGGCATCGAGGGTGCGCGTTTGGAGGCAGAATCGGCCGAGGGCCGACGAGCGATGGACAAGATGCGCGCGTCGATCGATCTCCTGAAGGCAGAAGAGACGAGACTCTTGCGGCTCAGAACTGCCGAAGCCGATCTTAAGTTGTACACGATCCTCGTCACCAATATTGTTGGCGTCGGATTGGCGCTTTCAATTTGCGGTGTCGCCTGGTTGCTCATCAATCGCCAGGTGCGCAAATGCCGCGAAGTCGAATCCAAAGCGATCGACGAACGCGAGAATCTTCTGGTCACACTGACGAGTATCGGCGATGCGGTCATCGTGACCGACGCCATCGGGCGAGTGCAGTTGATCAATCCGGTCGCAATGAAATTGATGGGTTATCCTGTCAGCCTTGTCGGAATGCCGCTGCGCGATGTTTTTACGATCATCAATCAATCGAGCCGACTTCCGGTGAAGAACCCTGTTAACAGTGTCCTTGAAAGCGGGGCCGTGATCGAACTTTCGAACCACACACTGCTCGTTCGACCGGACGGCACAGAAGTCCCGATCGAAGACAGTGCGGCTCCGATTCGGGACTCAACAGGAAAGATCACGGGAGTCGTTCTGGTATTTCGTGATTGCTCGTCGCGCTGGCAGTTCGAGCGAGAATTGATGAGGCGCGAGCAGCGCTTTCGCAAAATGTTTGAGACGCCGCTTCTGGGAATCGCCGTTGGAACATCTGATGGTCGCTCGCTTCTGGAGGCCAACGATGCTTACCTCGATCTGATTGGATACGACCGCGATGGCTTGTCCGAGTCGTCTTCGGGATGGGGAGGGGTCGAAGCGGGGCATACCCCCCTTGACGAGTCTGCGCAGGCAGAACTGAAAGAGACGGGTCTGTGTCGTCCGTTCGAGAAAGTTTACATTCGAAACGACGGAACGACAGTTCCCGTTTTGGTTTCGTCCACCAAACTTTTCGACGAAGATGACCGTATCATCATCTTCGTTACGGATCTCACCGGGAACAAACGGTCCGAGGCCGCGCTCCGCGAAAGCGAAGACCGGTTCCGCATTCTCTCAGAGAGTATGCCACAAATGGTATGGACGGCAGTGGCCGACGGTCAATTCGATTACGTCAATCAAACGATGGTTGAATATTCAGGGCGGGCCGCTGACGAACTGAAGGGCTGGGGCTGGACTGAGTTGCTCCACCCGGATGAATGTACAAATTATCTCGAAATCTGGAAATTGATCGTAACGACGGGACGACCGCTCGATGTCGAACAGCGACTGCGTCACCGGACGGGAAAATACCGGTGGCATTTGACACGCGCTTTGCCGATCTACGATGCCGCCGAACGCATTACCCATTGGATCGGCACAAATACAGACATTCACGATCGCAAACTTGCGGAAACCCTGATGGCGGAAGAGCATCAGCGCAAGGACCAATTTCTGGCGCTGCTTGCCCACGAATTACGAAATCCGCTCGCTCCTCTCTCGAATGCCATCCAGATCCTGAGTGTTGCTCCCGGCGATTCGGGAAAATCAGGCGAATTGATCGCCATCATGCAGCGACAAGTGAATCAGATGACTCGATTGATCGACGATTTGCTGGACGTGGCTCGCATCAACCAGGGCCGCATCTCGCTTCGACGCCAACGAATTCAGGTCGCGACCGTCGTATCGGCGGCCGTCGAAGCCGTTGCGCCCTGGATCGAAGCACGTTCGCATCGACTTGCAGTCACTCTGCCGCAAGAACCCTTGTGGATCGATGGCGATGCGGCAAGGTTGTCCCAGGCTCTCACCAACCTTTTTCAAAATGCGGCAAAATATACCGAACCAGGAGGTCAAATCGCGATTTCAGTCGAATCCGACAACGGCGAAGCCGTCTTCCGCGTCCGGGATAATGGCCCCGGTCTTACAGAAGTCATGCTGAGCAGAATCTTTGAACTTTTTATGCAAGTCGAGCAAACGTTGAATCGAGCACACGGCGGACTCGGAATCGGTTTGACGCTGGTTCGGGTGCTCGTCGAGTTGCACGGCGGCAAGGTGACTGCCCACAGTGACGGACTCGGATGTGGAAGCGAGTTCGTAGTACGTCTGCCCAGGGTCGATGCTCCGACCGAATCGGTCGCGGTTGCTGTTGATGCAGTCGATCCGAAGTCATACTCCGGCATGCGAGTTCTGGTTGTCGACGATGTTGAAGCATCGGCGAAAACACTGGCGCTGATGGTAAAATCAATCGGGCCTGTTGTCGAAACTGCGTTTGACGGTCTGTCGGCCATTGCAAAGGCAACAACTGGGGATTTCGATGTCATTTTTCTGGACATCGCAATGCCAGGAATGGATGGCCTCGAAGTCGCCAAACGATTGCGGTCGAATCCGGACCTGAAACGCGTCCGATTAGTGGCACTCACCGGGTTTGGACAGGATGAGGACCGACATCGGAGTCTCAGTAATGGATTCGATGAACATTTGGTAAAACCGACGAGTCTGGTGCTGCTCAAAAAGGTCCTCCACCGCAAATAGCAAGCAGGTCCACCGGTTATTCCCTCGCTGGACAGGCCGATTGGCGCTTGATTCTAAAAACAATGCTGATGACGGGGTACCCGGCACGCAAATGTTTAGCAACGGCGTGGGCGGAAAAATGCGACGCGACCGCTCAACTGATTCAGGTCGAAACAACTGGCGCGTGCCCGGCGGAAATACCTGGGGTCAATCTGGCGACGTCAGGCGTCGCGACCTTGAAGAGTGTGCGGCGCGACTGCAACCATTGCCGCGTTTCGAGCAATGTCGACACCACTTCGGTCGCCCCTGCGTCTTTCAGACGGTCCCGATCCACTTGACGGATTCGTCGACTTCCCCATCGCCCGACGATGATTGGTACTTCAGGTGCGGCAGCCCGAATCTTCTTGCAGAGGTAGCGAGCATGCGCAATGCTGTCGGGTGGAAGCGAAGAAATGCAGATCGCCGCCAGCGATTCATTCGCGACCCGTTCGGCGATTTCCGAGGTGAGAACTCCTGCCGGGACGAATTTCATCTCCCAAAAAGCGGGGTCCAGCAATTCGTCGAGCATTGCCAAAGCGGTCCGGTCAATAACTCCATCGGCCGAACATCCAAGCAACGAAAATTGTTTGGGCAAAGTAGTCGCGGTAGTATCTCCGGGTCCTGATTCATTGCCCACCTTGTTGCGATCGGGGTGGAGATCGATAATCGAAAGCGAATCGCTCAGTGCCAACAACAGTGAATCACATTCAGCGTCCGTGAGGTGTCCTCGTTGGGTATCTCGTCGTGCATAATTGAGAGCAGGAATCAGGAGGTCATCAAAGACGCGTTCAGAGTCCTCTTCGCTTAACCGGCTGACGATGAGCTCCGACGCTTCGTGATGATCTCGAATGAGCATCCGTTGATAGAACCCGACATCGACACTCAATGCAGGCTCATCCCCCATAATCACGTTGAGGAAGGCAAGTTGCGGAATGTTCTTGCCAAGAACGACGAGACACACGGCAAAAGGAGCAGAAAGAATTAACCCGATCGGTCCCCAGAGATAGAGCCAAAATGCCGCGGAGATCAGCAGTGCCGCCGGAGCAACTCCCGTTGTGCGGCCGAAGACGATCGGTTCCACAACATTATTCACAATCAATTCCAGCGTCATGACGAAGGTGAACACGGAAATCGGCTGCCACCATCCATCGGACATTGCAAGACTGAGAGTAATTGGAAACAAGGCAGCGACCCACGGGCCGATATACGGAACGAACCGCAAGAGCGCCGCAACGCATCCCCAGAGCACGGCGTAGGGAACGCCGAGGCACAAAAGCCCGATCGTGAGCAGAATTCCAAAGCCGCCGTTGACGAGAGCTACCATAACGATATATCGACTGACGCGTCTGGACGCATCTTCCAATGCTTTACTCGTCAGCGTCAGTCGTGTTTTGCCTGCCAAAAGCACGATGCGATCGCGGAGAACTTCTCGCTCGAGCAAGAAAAACACCAACAGAACAAGTGCGAACGCAAAAGTCGCCATGATCTCGAACGCAGAACCCAGGTATCCAGTCAACATTCTCCAGGTGGATTCCGTACGCGGGAGGGTCGTGTGAATGATCGTGGTGCCGAAATTTTTCTCGGCGGGATCGTCCTCACCGCCATTCTCGACAGTCTGAGCGGCGGCAATCTGGAATTCGCGGCGAATGTCATCGATCATCTCTTCGAAACGCTTGGCGTTGGGACCAGAACCCAATGCCTTCAATGTTTTGACTTTCGCAGTGATCTTTGCCGTGTTGGCAGGCAGCTCGGACAATAGCGAGGCCACCTGGCGGCTGCCGATGAAGCCAATTGCAGCCATCGTCATCCCTGCTGCGGACACGGCAAGACTGACCGAGAGGAGTCGCCCGATCCCGAAAGTCTGTAACTTCCGTACAATGGGATTGAGCAAAAACGTCAACAACGTTGCCAGTGCGACCGGAATGAGAACTGGTCGCCCCCAGTATAGCGCGATGACGAAGACCAGGCAAATAAACGTCCACGACAGGGTAACGATTGCGCGTTGCCACGAAGCGGAGGGAATCGAGTTGGTCACGGAAGCTATCTCCAATTCAGCTGGACGCAATGATCAGTGAGCATTTTTGCCGCGAGCTGAATCTTGAGCGACGACTGCGACGGGCAGACATTCCCCGCCAAGTTTTTCCGTGAATCCGTCGACGACTTCGACGATTTGATCCCTGAGAGCAGGAGGAGCCGCATCGGTAATCGCATCGCGTATCAGTCCAAGCGAGACTCCGATCGCAAGACTTTGCAACTTTGCGATCTCCGATCCGAACGTATCGTTCAAATAGTGAAACCACGGCGACTTGACGACCGCTCCGTCGCTGGCGGATTCCTGGTTCGACGGCTTGTCGAATTGTGGGATTGAAGTTCCGGAATCGGTTGTGGGAACGTACGCCGCCGCAATGGCCACGTCGCGCTGCGCAAAATCCCGGCCTGATTTCAGGCGTTGAATCGTCTGCGACTTTGCGTCAGGGCTCAGAAAACGTCCCCCGACATACCCCAATGCCACGGCACCGGCTAACATCGCCCAGGGATTGTTTTGAACGTGGTGTGAAAAATCGAATGTTCCTCTCACTGATTCAACAGTATCAGCAACGGTATGTCTGACACTTTCCACCGTTCCCTGCACTGCTGCATTTACCGAATCGACGGTTTCTGACACCGACGCGGTTGCATTGTGGACCGTTTCAACGACAGTAGCAGTAGCTTCCGCCACTGACGCGGTCGCAGATTGTACGGTGTCCGCAACCTTCTCTTCCAGCAATTCAAGTTTTTCGGTCAGAGCCGCGCGCGACTCGTCTATCTGTAAGCGAAGTTCCGCTTGTTCCGTTGGTACGTCAACAACGTTTTCTATCATGAGACGGTATCCTTCACTTCAATCGAGCAATCTCGGTAGTTGTGTTGCAAAGCGCGCGCAACCGCGCCACGCCGACGATCAACGGCACCGCTCCGCAGCCAGCCACAACAACACCCATCACGGCATAGCATGCCCAGACAGGCAAAGAAGGAGCCAGCTGCGCGAGCAACAGGGCCAACATATGTCCCAATAACAGGCCACCGATTTCCATGACGGCCAATCCCACCGCCATCGACATCAAGATCTCAGTTGTTTTGCGAATTTCTTCGAGCAATTCGCTACGAAAGAGTTCAAGATGCTTTAGACCCAGGTCCTGTGCATCGGCAACAATGCCGGTCAGAAGATGAGAAATGCTGACATCGGAATTCGATGGAGTGTCGACTGACATGTATCAAGTCCTTGATGTGGTGGCGCGAGCCAAAAGGAAGCCAAGACCAATTCCGACAAGGAGCGAAGGGATCGGATTTTTCTTAACGAGGCTGGACAGGTCGCTCGCAATTCCCTCCAATCCTTCCCTCTGCAGGTACTCGCCTGTCTCTTCGAGTGTTCTGGCGACAGCACTGGATGCTTGTCCCAGTGCTCCGTCATGTGGCGCGTTCTGACGAATAGTGTCGCCAGCGGCTTTCAACTGACCTCCCATTGCGGACGTGGCGTCTTCGGCTCGTTGACCCAGGTACGTCGCCGCTTTCTGCCCCTCTTTTGAAAGATCGGCCGCAGCACTTTTGGCTGCTTCCGCTGCGGTGGCCGCAGCGGTTGTGACATTCTCGGCGGTCCTCGAAGCGGTTTGCCCGATCGAGTTCCCCAAATCCTGCGCTTTATTCCGGAGATTCGCCATTGTATCAGCCATGATCGTTCCTTTCATTTCCTGAAAAATGCCGCGATGCTACATGATCGCGACGGTTGTGTTGATTCACGAGTTCGTTGATTCACGAGCTTGTTGATTCACGAGTTTGTTGTGACAATTGTTGTCAGATCCGACCCAACGTCGCTTCATCATTCCTTACCTGCTGAAGTGAAGCTTCAACCGTGAAAAAAACTTCGGCACGCATCTGCCCGGTGAAAATCATTTCAAATCTGAGTCACGTTGGCCTGAGTGATCCCATGCATCGCGCGCTGCAAAACGAGCTTGATCCCACGTGACATGCGATTTTGACTCCGATTCATGCCACTCGCGTGACAGTTCTTGTTCGACATCCGCGAACTTGCGGTCGCGATATTTCAGGCGACTCTCCCAGCCAAAACGATACGCGGACTCATAGTCGTCAAAAGTGGCGTCAGCATCGTACCAAAGGCGCTTGGGAAAATTGTCGCGCCAATATTCTTCTTCTTTCGTCGGGTCGAACGTTTCAGTGACGGAGTTTCCGGTCAGTCCACCGGCAAAAGCACTCGTAACCGCTTCGACCATCTCTCCCACGGACCCACCGAACGCGGCGACAGCCACGCCTGCCGCCGCACCGGCAATGGAAGCTCCTGTGCCAACGCTGGCAGGATGCTGTTCCAAATCGCAAGTGACCAGATTTGCATCCCGATCAAATTGTTTCGTTCGGGGAAGCGGTGATGGTTCGAGTTGAGTCATTTTAGCCTCGCCTGTTGTGATGCCGCCAATGAGAAATGCACAACTTTAACAAACATCGCTATACGCAGAGGCCGAAGATCCGGTGCATTGACGCTCTGCAAGCAACCACTTCCGACCTGAAAGACATTATCGAGATCAGTCCGTGAAAATAGTTCGGAAACCAACGCCGAACGAAAACAGAGCAATGCAAACGGAATGCCATTCGACAAAACCTGATGTTCGGGGAGCCGCCGCCTCGTGAATGTCGACACACTGGTTGCGAAACCCACACGCTGGATTATTGCCGCCCAGCAGCGACGGAAAGTGTGCCACCGGAATTGCCTTCATACCAGTCAGTTAACTGAAACTCGCGGTGGCGCTTCCGCGAAGCGACGATCCTGGCATTAGCCCGGAGATGATTCGCCCTGCGAACGCGTCCGGGCGTCAAACTCGTTTTCAGAAAATTCTGGAATCAAGACCCAAATGCCGTTTTCGTTCCGGACCTGTCGCGCCGATGGCATCCGCTTTGCTTCGCTCAGACGACACGGGCATGCCGATGGATGAAGTTGTTCACCCGCGACCGTCATGCCTTGTAAATCCCCTTTCAAGGAGTTGAGAAATGAAACTTCGCAAGTTTGTAGCCGTCGGAGTCTGTAGCATGGGACTCGGACAACTTGGCTTCGCCGCCGATGATCAACCGGCCGCCAAGCCAAATCCGGTGCCGTCAAAAGCACAGGCGGATGAAAATCGCCGGGATGAAAAACAGCAGGCCGGTCAGAATCAGGGCCGGGAGCATGCCCTGGCAACATGCCTCGCTATTGAAAATCAGGCAGAAGTTGCAATCGCCAAATTCGCACAAGAAAAGTCCGGCAACGCCAGCGTCAAGGAGTTCGCAAGGATGCTCGTCAAGGACCATACGGCGTTTTTGCAAAAGCTTCAGCAGTACGCACCGGAAGCAACCCGCGACGGTTTCCTGATGGACCATGCGTCGACATCGGAAACAGATTCGCGACAGGCCCGTGACAGCAGCGCGAAAGTTCAGCCAGCCGGGGGCGCTTCCCGGACAACTGACAAAGACATCCGGCAAACCGCGGCAGTTGAGGGAGGCGAAGCTCGTCATGCCGGTAATTCGATCGATTTCCTCGCGCTGCACAAGGAGATCGCGCAAGAATGCCTGTCGGAATCGAAGGAAAAACTGGGCAAGAAGAATGGTAACGAATTCGACGAATGTTTCATTGGACATCAAATTGCCATGCATGGTGCGATGAAAGACAAGCTGGTTGTTTTCAAACGACATACTTCTGGCGAATTGGCTCAAACTATTGCTGCCGGAATCGAAACCACTGAAACGCATATGAAGAAGGCCGAAGAGATCATGAAACAACTCGCCAGCGGGTCACCGTCACGATCAAAGTCAGTGACCGACACATCGAAATAACGTTTCGTGATGAGGGTCTTCGAATAATTCGGGGATATCCCGCGTTGATCGACTTGTGATCCTGGAATCGTCGCAGGCAGTGCGTGACATTGCCTGGGACGATTGTTTTGGCTGATCGTAAATGTTTGCAGAAATCATGACGGCGGCCTTATTGAATTCACGAGAAATTCGACTTCTGCCAGATCAGTTGCGAACTCAGTTTGATTGAATGCAGTTGTT
Organism: Schlesneria sp.; assembly: GCA_025353525.1. Lineage (GTDB taxonomy): Bacteria > Planctomycetota > Planctomycetia > Planctomycetales > Planctomycetaceae > Schlesneria. Next base: position 14,789 of record JANXOO010000700.1, read on the forward strand.
TTCGGAAACAACAATCATGACACCAGTGTCGCATGATGTACCTGTGAGATTAATGCTGGCCATCGCTGACGCGAAGTCCACTGACTTTAGTGGCGTTGCGGATCACCGCGACGCTGAGGTTGTCGAGAGGCTTTACCGCGCTGCGATCGCAACAGATTCGACGTTGAACAGCCGTTTCGCCTTCTCCTGTTATCTGGAAATGCATGGGCGAGAAACCGAAGCGCTTTTAGAGTTCCAAACCCTGCTTGAATTTATGAAATGTGTGGCGAATAAGGTTTTTCACGCACGGGTTCTTCGACACATCGTCCGCCTCGAACGCCGATTGACGGGCAACATCTCCCTCGATTGAAATAGTGCGTGGTCATGAAAACCGCAGGCAGGCCGAAAAAGAACCAGATGCTCGCCAGAATCGAGCGAAAGCACGATCCCATCCTGCCGTGGGGACGCTTTGTCTGGCGACTCGCCATCAGTCTCGCAACAGGAATGTTGATCATCATCCTGTCGTTGCTGGCGGGGATGGTCGGTTACCGTAGTTTTGAGAAAATGGCATGGATCGATGCGTTTGTGAATGCCGCCATGATCCTCTCGGGTATGGGGCCGCTCGCACAACCTCAGACAACAGGTGGCAAAATCTTTTCCGGCCTGTACGCACTGTATAGCGGATTTGCCGTATTGATCACCGCAGGCATTGCACTCGCGCCCGTGATTCATCGAATGCTGCATCTCTTTCACGCAGATGATACAGACCTGACCAGTCCTGAAAAATAATCAAATTGTATTTTGCGGCATAAGCCTTGCTCTAAGCTTTGCTCTAAGCCTTGCCTGTCAGATAATTCATGAACGGTTTCACGTAACGAGTTTCTCAAGAGGAGATCACAGAGATGAACGACACCGAAAAGCCTTCGGGAGACAAAAATGTCACTCGCGATGATCTCATCCGGTTATTGAACGAAGATCTTGCAGGTGAGTATCAGGCGGTGATCTCTTACGTTGTCTACTCCAAAGTTCTGAAAGGGGCGCAGTACATGAATATTGCGGCCGAACTGGAACTGCACGCGGCTGAGGAACTGGCACACGCGTTGATCATCGCGGGACAGATCGACTACCTGGGAGGTATGCCCTGCACGACACCGAAACTTGTCAAAACATCAACGGAAGCTGAGCATATGCTGCGTTTTGATCTGGAAAACGAGAACGACACGATTCGACGTTATCGAGAAAGAGTCCGTCAATGTGAGGCAATCGGGGAATACGCGATGGCGGAACAAATCCGGACTATTCTTGTCCAGGAACAGGATCATCAGATTGCCCTCGCAACAGCGTTAGGAATTGATGTGCCCGACCTGACAGTCGCCAACTGATTCTGAACAACGCCATTTTTGCCGCGACGCTGAAGTACGCGGGCCGGATATTACCTTAAAAAAACATGCAACCACGAGTGAAGTCTGTACCAGTCACAACAACTCTTTGAAGGACATTCCATGACACTCCTGCTGATCATTCTTGTTTTACTGATGATCGGATCCGCGCCCACCTGGCCGCACAGCCAACGCTGGGGCTATGGTCCGAGCGGAGGTCTGGGAACAATTCTCATTATTCTGCTGATACTGGTCATGTTAGGTCATGTTCACCTTTGAAAAATGGTACACGGTGAGTGCGGTTCGATCTGACGGTCGTGCCGCACTCAAATCACGAATACGGCAGATTCTTGTGGAATTGTATTCGTTCGGGAAGTCGGTCGGTAAACCGGTGTATCCTGCGTGTTGCAGGGTACTGATGACAGTTGGCGCAGGTCCGGCAGGCGGATTGCGTTCTCAAGGATAGTCTCTTTTTTGAAGGAATGTGATGATGAAACGTTCAATGATTTCGATCGCGTTGTTGATCGCGGGACTCGCGGTAGTCACCGACGCATCCACGGCCGAAGCCCGCGGTTGTCGAACCCACCGCAACAGATGTTGCAGGTCAAACTCCTCAGGTTACGCGGGCAATTCTGGTTACGGCGGCAATTCTGGCTACGTGGGCAATGCGGGCTACCAAATGGGTTCGCAGAATAGCACTTACGGTCAAACATCCGGGGGCTATGTTGGCGGCAGCAGTCTCTCGCCAATCATGAACGATACCAACGCGAACCCAAACTCGGTCACGTCTCCGAAGCCTATGGGAGTGGCTCCTGCCGTCAATGCTGCACCCGCTGCAAATACGGTCGCTGCGCCGGTTCCTTCGACATAAAGAGCTCCTGGGCTGAATGAACTGCGAATGACTATTGTGGCAACGAGAGGGTCGTCAAAAGCCTGCCCTTGTTGCCACAATTCATTCCGGAATCGGTGAAGTCGAGGCGCGTCGACATTCAGAATGCCGTCATGTTCAGCGGAGCGGGCTGTTGCTTGTATGGCTCTCGGCGACAGTTGAAGTAATATCGCGAGCATGAGCGGGAGAAGTTTTTCCACTTTGCGATTCTCCGCAAAAGTGTTTGACCAGGGAGAGACCATGTCTTCATTGCTGTCGGGAAAAATCGTTGTCATTACCGGGGCTTCGAGCGGAATCGGCAAAGGTGTTGCTTTGCGGGTTGCTCAACTGGGCGGATCCGTTGTCATCGGTGCACGGCGGGCTGGCCTTCTGGAAACGATCGCTGTTGAATGTGAATCAGAGGAAGCTCTGGCATTCCCGATCGGAATGGATGTCAGCAACCGGGACGATGTTGAACGGGTCGCGCAGGAGACGATCGCGACGTTTGGTCGGATTGATGTGTGGATCAACAATGCAGGCGTCGCCGCGATCGGTCGATTTGAAGAAACACCGCTCGACGATCACGTCAAAGTCGTTTCGACGGATTTGCTTGGAACTATCTATGGGAGTTTTTTTGCCATGCAGCAATTCCGGAGGCAATCCTTTGGCACGCTGATAAACGTAGCGTCGATCGTCGGTAAACTTCCGGTTCCGTATTACGCATCATATACGGCGGCGAAATTCGGAATTGTCGGCTTGAGCGGTGCGCTGCGGCAGGAACTGGTGCAGAACGGCGATCAGGGGATTCATGTTTGCACCGTCCTGCCATCCGCGACCAATACGCCTTTTTTTGAACATGCTTCCAACTATACGGGACACGAGGCGACTCCGTTACCGCCGATTTGTGACCCCGCGACCGTCGTCGATGTGATTGTCGACCTGATCAGCCATCCCCAGGACGAAGTCATTGTAGGGATTGGCGGAAAACTGGCGGACTTGGCACACCACGTATTTCCCGGTCTTGTTGAAGATTCGATCGGACGCCAGTTGCAACGTGCGCAAATCGATTTGGCACGAGCCAGTGAGATGACTCGTGGTGCGGTAATGAACCCTGTTTCCGAAGGTATTGACGTGACGGCCACTGGCGGAACGCCAGCGAACGCCAAAAAGAACGGTTAACCACAATCCGCAGTCGTCGTCGATCCGATTATCGACCGTTTAAGCCCTTGACGATGGCGACAGTTAAAACTGCCGGGATTCCGAATTGCATGTCCGTGTAAGTCGGTTTGGCAATTTGATGCGTCTCCCCGACAACAATTTCGGGAAAGCTTGACGGCAGGACGCCAAAGATTAATGCCGAATTGCACAGTTTCTGTCGTAAAACGGGTGGACATTTCAGAATGCTGACGGTAGCCTGATCGCATGCCTGATATGGTTCCCGGCTGATCTCAAGCCCGATGACGCAAGGCGGTCGCTACGTTCAGCATCCACTGATGCTTGGCGTACAAATGGCGACCAACGTCAGATTCCCATGATGGCAAGACTTTGACTTTGCAACTTCATGCAGGAATGAGCTGGATGTCCACTACGACAACAAAGGTCACGACGCCTGCCTCTTCGCAAAACACCTCGAAGCCCCGTATTCTGATTGTCGATGACAATCACGACGCTTCGAGGAC
>JANXOO010000742.1 GCA_025353525.1 Schlesneria sp.
CTTTTATTTCGATTCACGAGCAAACTTCGAGACTGCGTGGGGAACGATACTGGCCTCCGAAAACGAGTTCCGCAAATTGCTCGGACTGCCGGTAAACGACGGGAAAATTATTCGACCTGCCGACAATCCGGTCGAATCCGAGTACATCACGCAGTGGGAATCAGTGCTGATCGATGGCCTGACGCGACGACTCGAATTGCGTAAACAAAAATGGCAGATCAAGAGTCTGGAGCTTCAGAGAATCGCCGCCGAGAACGTCACGAATCCACAGCTCAATTTCGTATCGAGTTATCAGGTGAACGGGTTCGGCAATCATTTGCTCGCTCCAAACAATGCCGACGGAACCACGGCAGCTGGTTACAACAGCGCCTATGGCGCGTTGGCTCGGGCCGACCAGTCAGGCTGGAATATGGGCCTGCAATTCAGTATGCCGCTCGGATTTCGAGCCGCGCATGCTCAGTTGAGGAACATCGAGCTGCAACTGGTCAAATCGCGAGCCGCACTGTCTGCTCAGGAGCTGGATATCAGTCATGAACTTGCCGAAGCGACGCAGAAAATCGATTTGACGTATATGACCGCGCGAACCTACCTCGACCGAAAGGTTGCGGCAGAGCGACGTGTCCAGGCGGTCCAGGCCGAGTACGATGCGGGCGTCACCGCCGCGACACTCGACCTCGTGCTGCGAGCACAAGCCAGCAATGCCGCAGCCGAGATTTCCTTTTACACCGCGCTCGTCAACTACAACAAGGCAATTACAGAACTGCACACCCGGCGCGGTACATTGCTGGAAAACGACGGAATCCAGTTGACGGAAGGGGAGTGGAACTCGTACGCACAGCAGGAAGCCGTCCGCCGGGCCTGGGCGCGAAGCTATGCCACACCGAACCGCCACCTGCATACAGAACCCGCTGAATTTGCATCGCCTGCGCCGTACCCCAAAACCGACATTTATCCCGGTTCCACCGGTTTCACTGATGTCATGTCAACCAGTGGCGACGCGACACAATCGCCGCAATCAACATACGACGACGGCGATCAATCAAATTCAACTCCGGTTCCGAAACCGTCCGCTACTGAAGTGTTCGATTGAACCGGCTACTTCTGAAAGACCGGGTCCCTGGGGTTACCTCGGGACAAGAGATAAGCCATCAGGTCGAGCGCTTCGTTCTCGTTCAGAGTCTTCAGCAGGTCGCGGGGCATCAACGAGACCGGCGAGAGCTTCTTGTCTTCAATGTCGCTGTTCTTCACCGTGACGAGTTTTGTCGAGTCTTCCGGATCGACGAGAATCGTGATCGAATCGGCGGTGGCGGCGACGATGCGACCCGTGTGGGTCTTTCCATCTTTGGTTTCGATGATCGTTGTTTTGTATTGATCGGAAACGACTTTGCTCGGGTCGACAATCGATTCGGCCAGATCTTTGAAACTGAACCTTCCGGCAGCCTGCGTCAGGTCGTGCCCCGTCGAACCTCCGTCACCGGCAAACCGATGGCAGACGATACAGCGAGCGGCCTTGTACATTGTCTCGCCATTCTTGAAATCACGACCCTTCATTTTAGTGGCGGACAGGGCCACCAGTTCGTCGACGGAATACTCTTTGCCAGGCCCTGCGGGCTTCGGGAGCTCAGGGACTTTATATGGTTTGCGGACCCCGGTCGATTCAAGCACGATCCGTTCGGCTTCGGGCATGAGTTCGAATGCCGAATTTTCGATGTTCGTCAGGAACTTTTGATAGCTGGCCCCGCCCGACCATGAATGAGCCTTCTCGAACCACGAGAAATAGGTCTTGCGATCCTCCATCGACCATCGCGGCCTGGGTTTTTGAGCAGAGTCACGAGGATCGACGACATCGGCTTGCTTCAGATTTCGCAGGACAAATGCAAAATGGTATTGCTGCAAATCGGGAGCGTTCGCGTTCATCGATTCAATCGAGCCCCCGAATTGTTTGTTCCGAGTAAGAATGTCACCGAGATCGGTTTTTTCTATCACCCGCTCTCTGTTCAATAGCGGCAGGAGTTTTGTCATGCAACCGGGCGTTTCGAGGTAAACCATCAGGATTGCCAGTTCGCGATTCAGCGAGTTGCTCTCGGTTGGAAAGACTGAGTCCAGTCTGGAACCAATCTGCTTTTTCGCCGCCGCGATGCGATCTTTCGTCGCGTCATCGGGGTGATCAAGGCGAATAAACGCCAACTGAGCCGTTCGGAGCAATTCCAGTTGTTGCGGTTCGCTCAGCCTCAGTGCATCGATCCTGCCGAGAGACTCGATCAGCTTTGGCAACAGTTCCGGTTCACCCTGCCGCGCCAAACCGGCACTTCCTGTGATGACGACCTGTGGATTTGTGGAATTCAGTACTTTCTCTTGCCACACATCGAGCGGCAATCGTTCGAGCGCGACGCGCGCTGCGTATCGAATGTGTCGGTCCGCATGCCCCAGGTATGGCAGCACAAAATCTGCAATTATCGAGGGCTTTTCACTGCTTGCTGAATGGAACACTTCAATCTTGTGTCGCAGAGCGCGAAGATCTGCTTGCCGCGCATCAGTGATCGCCACCTGTGCCGTCGAATCTGTTCCGACGTAAGTAACGCGGTACAGTTCTGACTGGGTTCCGCGTCCTCCGACCGTGAAATACATCGCTCCGTCTTTCCCCGAAACGACATCAGTCAACGGTAGCGGTGTACGGGACAGGAATTCTTCTTTTGTCGCGCGGTAACTCGAACCGCTGGGCTCGACATGTACAGCGTACATCGTGCCAAACGTCCAATCGCAAATGAAGAGTGCTTTTTGATATTTAGCGGGGAACTTCATTCCGTAACCGAATTCGACCCCGACGGGCGAGCCCGGTCCGACATCGACCATTTCCGGCAGACTGTCGATGTAATACGAGGGCCATTTCCCGGTTCCGCTGCGCCAGCCAAACTCGCTGCCGCTTGTCGCGTGCATGACGCGCGTCGGGCGGTACCAGGGGGAACCCATGTCCCATTCCATATCGGCATCATAGGTGAAAATTTCTCCGTCGGCGTTCAGCGCAAAATCAAATTCATTGCGGTAACCGGACGATACGACTTCCCATTTTTTCCCATCCGGATCGAACTTCGCGATCCAGCCGCCGGGTGCCATGATGCCGACCGCATGGCCACCCGCATCCCATTGACGAGGTAATAGCAGGTCTTCGTCCCAATTCGCGGGAAGGCGGCTTGTGGCTCCTTCGGGAAGAGTGGCTCGCAACTGGTTTGGCCGAACCCCGCCCATCGTTTGAACGGGCGAGTTCAAAGTGATCGCGAAAGGAAATTTTGTGTGATTTCCGCAACAGATATAAATTGATTTCCCATCGGGAGACAACCGAAGTGCATGTGGACCGTGTTCGCCGCCACCGGGAATTTCTCGCAACAGGACGACTTCGTCAAACTGGTCGTCGCCATTCGTATCCTTGCAGCGATAAATGCCGTTCGGGATCGCACCGCCACCGTTAATGGTGATATAGAGGCTGTCAAATGCCCACAGAAGTCCCTGTGCACTCGAAACAAGCTTGCCGTCGAACCGAACCGGCAGCAATTCGACTTGCGTCGCAACCTGACTGCCGATGGGAGATGGGGTCACGCGAACCAGTCCTTTTTCAGTCTGGTCGCTGGCAATCAGGCGTCCCTTGTTGTCGGTGGTCAGGCAGACCCAGGACCCGAGCGTATCTTTGGGGACCGTGAACAACCGCTCGGCCTGAAATCCGGGCAACAGATTGAACGCATCGCGTGGCGCATCGTCCGAAATGCCTTTTTTGGCTGTGGCGACCTCGGGTGCCTGAGTGAAATGAACGCCGTCCGTTGTCTCGGCGGCAGCAGCCCCCGATGAAACCCACAAACACGAAAATATGACCAGTTGAACCACGCAAGCGACTCGAAGAGACATCAACATTGTTTCCTTTTCAACGCGGGAAATCAGAGCGGGCGAGTACGACCGAGGAGGGCGGGCACGAAGGCAGACTGACATCAGTCCATCAGGAACGCATCAACGGTTCCCGAATTGAATCATCTCCAAAC
>JANXOO010000765.1 GCA_025353525.1 Schlesneria sp.
CTTCCTGTTTTTTGGAACCGTGACATTCGTGGCAGTTCTGAACGAGTAGTGGCCGGACCTCTTTTTCAAAAAACTCGATCTGTTCGGCGGACGGCGGATCGTCTGCCGATGCCGACACGGTCGCGGCGAGCAAAGACAGGGCAACAGTCGTCAGACGTACGTAATTCATCATTTCGGGTTTTCGAATAGCAGAGGCCATCGGGCTGACTTTGTCAGGACAGACAATCGAAACAACAATCCCGTTGTCGTTGTCGTTGGAAAAAATGCTGGAAATCAACGGGTTGTAATAAGGCGGGGCATGGTGGCGGGCAGTCCGCCGATTATCGCACGCGATCAGACTTGAGGCAATCAGGAACATTGGGACCGATCTTGAAAAGAGAGCCAATTCCGATCGTCAGATCGGTGCCAGGCGCTCGTTCGGCGACTGAGCAGCCGACTCCTCAAACGCACTTCGTCATCGGAAATGTTGGCGAGGATCACAACAACCTGTTCTTTAACGGGCATGTTCGCTGCCTGCGAATAAGTCGGGGCGAACGCTTCTCAACTGACTTTGAGCCAGAATCTACTTTCACGCCAGATGCTGCCGACGATGCACATCGAGTCGTGCTGATCTTTGATCGCTCGAAGGTCGAGGGTGGTCGGGTTATTGATCTGAGCGGTGATGGAAACGATGGGAAGTGGGTTGAGGAAAGCCAGTGAAAATGGTGCAGGAAGTGGTTCTAAGTTCGCAATCTAACGGCAGATGCCGACGCTCGGCATGGGCTTCCGCATTTGTTCCTGCCTTGCAGGGTCTCTTTACGCACTTCGGCTCCAATGAACCACGATCTCTCCGTCTGACTGCCGAATGATTCTGGCATCCAATACGGTTTCGGGTCCCAACTGATGATTGTCGCCGCCCGGTTTCAAAGATTCTTCGAATGCTCGAATTAAATCATCAAGTTCGTCCTGGTTGGGATCGGCATCGTCATTTTGAGCGACTTCGTCATCTGGCCATTTAATGGGCGGAAACACGGTCCCGCTGCAACCTGACATTTCCAGCCTGTAGAGCGGAATTCCTGAGTTGTCCATGATCCCTTCCAAAACTCAACTATCGGGTGGTAGCTCTTCTCTATTCATCGAAGGGACCACGCAACGTATTGCTACGTTCGGTAGGCTACTGATGGCTGCCTCTCTGGACGCTGGAATCGATCCGGTTGAATTGCTGAAGATGATTGAAAAGAAAAAAAAGACACTTAACCGCTTTACCGAGCGTTCAACGGACCAGCCAAAAGGAATCCGGATCGGCATGCCATCATTCAAAAGCTGACGGAACCCAAAAAGGAAAAAGACCACTGATTTTCGTCAGTGATCTTCCATTTGACATTCCCAATTTACCTGAAACTTTACCTGATGCGGTTTTTACATGAATCGATAATTGATGTAAGTCTTGTCATGGCTTCAACTTAAAAGTGGACGATATTGGACTCGAACCAACGACCTCCACGATGTCAACGTGGCGCTCTAACCAACTGAGCTAATCGTCCGTGTGGGACTTATTCCCCGAAATGGCGAGCATCCACAATAGAAAGCGAACGAGGCAGGGTCAAGTCTGCCGTGATTTCAGGAAACCCGCCTATTCGCAATCGAATTTCTGACTTACGCTCCGTTTTTGCCCGATGCTTCGATGTATCGACCGTTTTTTGCAGAAGTCTGAAAATGTTTCACCAATGTGCCCGAATTCTGGCTCCGGGACTATTCGCTGTCTTCCTGGCGTCGGGCTGTGAGTCTCTGCACAACGCAGGTGTCCCCGGCCTGGAACGCTACGTCAAAGCGGATCCCGTCCTGCTGCAAAAGGCACAATCGCAGCGGGATCAGTTTGTCGAAAACCGTGACCATAAGGCACTTTACTGGCTTCTGTCGAACACTGTTAAAACCGGCATGAGACAGGGTGAGGTCGAGCAGGCTCTGGGTGAACCCGGAGAACTTGAACCCGATACCAGCCGCTACGACTCGAATGGTGTCTACCAAACCA
>JANXOO010000778.1 GCA_025353525.1 Schlesneria sp.
AACATTTCGAGTCGCATGGAGACTACATCGGTCTGTGCAGCACCGGCAGTTGATGCCGATCAGTCGTTCCGGTCAACAATTGGATAGACTTCAGGCGAAGGCAGGTTATGCTTTACAATGCTGTCGTCGACTTGCGATTAGTGTATTCCCCCTAATTCCGATTAATGTCCACGTCGAGCGATTCGACAGGGTCGCGCATTTGAAGAATCAGGGGAAACAACTCCCCCCTCCCCGGTATCAGGTCACCACATGCCAAATCCAAAATCCAGGCCGTCGGATTCGCTTTCAGGAACCCGGCTTTCGAATCCCGGCTTTCGAATCCGGGAACGAAACTGTCAACGACGCCTGTTCGTGCGCTTTCACTTCGTAGCGGTGGTTCTGACAACTGTCTCATTCATCATTCTGACGCAATTCGTATCCGCCAAAGAAGAAATTCCATCGAACGTTGTTGCGGGTAAAAAAGTCGGCGCTGATGCAACGTTAAAAGTTGGCGACAAGCTTGTTGGAGAATTCGACAAGAAGGATTACATGGTCGAAGTGATTCAGATCAACAAGGACAAGACTGTCAAAATACATTGGATCGGTTTTGACAAAAGTGAAGACAGTGACGTAGAAACTTCGCTGCTATTTTTTCCCGCCGAAACGGCAGCAACCCGGAAGACCCGGACTTCTCCCTTGCCAGCCGAATACCAGTCGCTCGATAAAGACGGCGATGGGCAGATCGGCTTGTATGAATGGGCACGTTCCCAATATGCCGAATTTAAAAAGCTCGACAAAAACCACGACGGTTTTTTGACTCCCAAAGAACTCGCGGGAAAAAGTGGCACGACGGCTGGAGCAGCTACTGCCGCAAAAAACGAACCCAAAGTGGTCAAAGAGGCGAAGCCTGACCCGGGAAACCTGATTTCCTTTAACGACAAAATCAAGGAATCATTCCATTTCAACGTCACCGGAAGAGCGGGCGGAATGGTTATGGGATCAGGCCCGTATAACACCGCCAGCGAACTCGCTACTGCGGTCGTCCATGCGGGGTTGGTGAAGGACGGTGCACCAGCCGTCGTGGCGGTCACAATCGTAGAATCCCCTGATGGTTTCAAAGGATCTGCCGCTAACGGCGTGACAAGCCTCGAAGGTCCCAAAGCAGCTGCCGGATTTACAGTCGCGATTGCACCCTGATTGGTTTAACTCTCCCATCGTGACGCAATCAAGACAGGGTCTGCGTCAGATTGGGGCAGAACAAAAAGAACAGGTAGAATGCGTTGTAACTGGCCTTCCTCAACGTCCCGTGCTTTGGCCAATTGACTTTTTCTTTAAGTCGGCGACAAATTTGACGTTTTCTTCGCCGACGGTTTCCACCAGCTCACGTCTCAATTCGCGATTGACGCTGATTTTCTGTTCGAGCGGCTTTTGTGAAATGTAGCGTCGGCGAACGTCTCCCGAACCGATCGTATCGACGATCAGGATGACTTCTGCCCGTCCCGGTGTCTTTTGCAGAATGTCACGAATTCGCTCGATCACCCGATTGTCGTGAAGCCCCTTCTGAAACTTGATCAGAACTTGTTTGGTGAACTCTTTTTCAACTTCTTCCAGCGTCCACATCGAATCGACGATGACGTTGGGTTCCCGGCTTCGCTTGTCGACTTTTCCCCGGACAAACCGGATCTGTTCGGGTTCGACCTTTTCACCCAATCGCGAGAATTCTTCAGGCCACATGATGCAACGCACAACGCCCGTCGGATCTTCGAAATCGAAATTGACGTACTTCGAATGTCCGTTGCGACTCGGCTTCTTCGTCTGGGCTTTCTTGATTGCCGATACCATACCGCCCAGGATCACTTCTTCGTTCTCGCCCGCATCTGCAAGCTGTTTGGCTTCATGTGTCGAGAACTGCTTGATCGTCGACGACATTTCGGCCAATGGATGTGATGTCAGAAAAAAGCCGAGTGCCTCTCGCTCGAACGCCAGTTTTTCGCGCTGTGTCCATTCTGGAACATCGGGAAACGTCGACGGTACGGCTCCGGTGGCAACCGCTTCGTCGTCGACATCGCCGCCAAACAGGTTTTTCTGTCCCCGTTGTTTGTCGCGCTGAATTGACGCAGCACCCTGGACCGCTCGCTCGATCACCGCGAACTGTTGAGATCGTCGTCCCCCCAGCGAATCACACGCTCCTGCCTTGACCAGCAGTTCGAGCACCCCTTTCGAGACGTGCTTCGGATCACAGCGCTCGGCAATCGCGAAGATGTCCTTGAATTTTCCGTTTTTGGCACGTTCGGCAACGATG